>CAYXFG010000130.1:0-1538 GCA_964464225.1 uncultured Holosporaceae bacterium | reverse complement strand
GGCTACATTAACCGAAACCATTGAAATAGAAGAACTGAAGCTATTGAAATAGAAGCCTTCCTTGAAGCAAACGCAAACGATAGGACCATAATCACCCCTGTAGCAGACACCACCACAGCATGGCGCCCCCAGTAGAAGATGGCGCCGAAGCAATGCTGACACCCTATGGCGAGCCACTGGGCGGCCGTGAGATACCCCTGGGAACCGTCGGCAACACTTCGTATTATTACATAGAGTAAGCGACCTCGCTCGTCCGGGCCGACGCCCGTCAATCCCCAGGCCCCCCTAGGCTTTGGGCTGGTCTTCCCAGGGGAAAGGTGGGCGGCAAGCCCTTTCCTAGTCCTATCCTGGAGCGCGCTGGTCATAAGCCTCCCAGGTTTCTCCCCATTTTTGCACAGGACAAACCCTTATAAACCAAGGTATAATTCATAGAAGACATGATTTATGTCTCATAAACCTGTCACTCTGCCAGAGCCTAAAATTGAGCTTTAGGGGGTGTGGGGAAAAAATTTGACCAACAAAACAGGAGGAAAAAAATTATGAAGAAGTTCATTTTATTAGCAGCTCTGACGATGACAGGTTTAGCTGTGGGGTCTGTGGGGGATGAGTGCCTAAGTCAGGATAGAAATTATAATGCCTACATGCAATGTATCTATGAAAAAAGCTTTTAATTGAGACAGAAGCAAGGCCTGATCCCGCTAGAGAGCTTTGGGAAATACCGTTGAAGGGTTTTAAGGTAACGTCTTGCTCTTACCTTTAATCACAAGGGCGCCTCTGTCCCCTTGTGGCACGCAGGGCCTGGGGGCATCCAGGTCGAAGGGGTACTTATCATGATCATTGTCGATGTAAAGCCTGAAAAGATTGTGCTACTATAAGCGGGTGGGGAGAATCCCTCCCGCCCAGCGGGCCCAAAAGGGGTGAGGGGGCGGGTACTTATTTATAGAGACTCAAACAACAAGACGAGGAGAGATAGGATGAAAAAACTAGTTTTACTAACCCTTTTGGGGGCCACAAGCTTGGCCTTATGCACCAACGAGCAAGATTCTGCACGACCCGGTAAATACCGTGGAACCCGAGTGGAGCAAAATTCGTCCTCCAACAGCGTGCTAGAGAAAGCCACAGCTTACCTGCAAAGCCATCCCAAATTAGAAAAGGCTTTCGTGCAGGGGTTGGCGCAAAGCTATAGTGGAAACTATACTCTGCTTAACAAAATCCTTAAGAAGATATACGTGGGGATAAAAACGCCTGCAGACTTTGAGGATTCACCTGAAGGCTTCGAGGCCAATGCGGCACTTTTCGCCCAGTATGCTGAAAAGGCCCAGCTTGCAGCAGGGGCTTCCTTGTCTGAGCCCAGTTCGTCAGTAGCTTTGAAGGACCAAATGGTAGCCTATCTCGCCTCTCACCCCCGTCTGAACAAGGCTTATGCGGGTGCAGTGCGTGAGTCCCTTTACAGCGGGAACTCCTCCAAATTGCGTGCAGTTACGGACACCTTATATGCGGCTCTCGGGGTGCCTTTTGAGAACCAGGACCCCTACGCC
>CAYXFG010000129.1:0-1557 GCA_964464225.1 uncultured Holosporaceae bacterium | reverse complement strand
ACGCGACGGAACTTTGCAGACTGTGGGGCCACTCATGTCTTGGTGATTGCGGGCATGCACATGAGTTTGATCGCGGGCCTGCTTTTCATCTGCAGCCGGATTTTGTGTGGATTAGCCCCGCGCCTCTTAGCCCGAGTCCCCGCTCCCCAAATCGCAGCCCCCTTGGCGCTATTAGGGAGTTTTGCCTATTTTAACCTCTCAGGACGCGGGGTTCCCACCCAGCGAGCTTTTATCACTTTCTCGCTTCTTATGGTGGCCACCCTCACCCGTCGCCGCCCCCTGTCTCTGCGTTCTTTGGCTTTGGCTGCCACGGTTATCCTGGCGGTAACTCCTGAAGTTCTTTTGGGCGCCAGCTTTCAGCTTTCCTTCGGCACCGTGGCTGCTCTGGTAGCCACCTTCGAAGTCAGCTCTCAGTGGTTTCTTAAGAAAAGGTCACGCTCTTCGTGGTTCAGAAAAGCTTTCTCTTACGCAGCCAGCCTTCTGATTTCCAGCTTTGTGGCTTCCTTGGCCACTTTACCTTTTACCCTTTATCACTTTCATAAGATAACTCTGCAGTCAGTGACCGCCAATAGCCTTATCGTACCTTTCATGGGGGTTTGGCTTATGCCAGCGGCTCTTCTTTCAGTGATCACAGGTTTCTGGCCAGCCCTCCAGTCCTTTTTCCTAAAAGTCCTGGGATATGGTATCGGTATCCTGATCCAGTTCGTCAATTTCTGCGCGCATCTGCCGGGCGCCGCTGTTTACTTCCCCTCTGTGCCTCCTCTCAGCTTTGTTCTTATGGTGGGGGGAGGCCTTTGGCTTTGTCTTTGGAGGTATAGCTGGAGATGGCTTGGGATTATCCCGCTTTTGTCTTCCGTCATCCCCTTGTACTTTCAAGAACTGCCCAGTGTTTTTATCTCACACAACGCCAAACTGATAGGGATTTACGAGAATAAGCGCCTCTATGTCTCGCCAAGCCGCATCCCCTCTTTCGTGTCTTCAACCTGGGCAGAACATCTGGGGCTAGGGGCCGGGGGGATCAGACCCTGGGCACAAGAAGAAAAAACCGGCACCACAGCCACTCTTTCCATAAAAAGAGTAGGTAAGAACTGGGTTATAAAAACCCCCAGCTATAGCTTGGGCTATATCATTGACCCTGAGGACTTTTTGAACCTATGCCCCCACCTGGACAGCGTGGTAAGTCCGGCACCCCTCAGAGCACTTAAAAACCTCTGTGTGCCTTCCTGCCTGCGCATGGATGGTTTTGATACCTGGAGGCAAGGAGCCATGCTGATTTATTTCAGGAAAGAGGCGCGGAAAAAACAAGGTCCAAGAATTTGGACGGTGCAGCAAAGCGTCGGCAACAGGCCTTGGTCCCTGTGGTATAAGCCCCTATCCCCCTGGGTCCCCGTTCCAAGACATAAAAGCGCACCCCCCCGCAGGGCTGTGACCGGGCGAACTCCTCCCCCATCCTGTGGTGACAGTGGGGGTCCTGGGGCTGGGGGGGTGGAAACTTAGGTTCGATGGCGGAGGGGGTGGGATTCGAACCCACGGTACCTTGCGGCACTCCTGTTTTCA
>CAYXFG010000128.1:0-1563 GCA_964464225.1 uncultured Holosporaceae bacterium | reverse complement strand
GAAAAGGCTATCCAGGGGTTTCTGAGAACCCATGGGGTCGACCGTTCACAGTGCTATGAGAAGACCTTACCAGACAAGGGCACGGTCCTCATGATCCGCAAGGAGCAAGGGGGAGGGCCGGTGGCCCCTGTTCTTTTGGAGATTGTGGAGGCCTTGCTGTACCAGCTTCAGTGGCCCAAAACCATGAAGTGGGGAAATTTCAACTTCCCCTGGTCGCGGCCTTTGCACAGGATCCTGACCCTTTTTGAGGGACAGGCCTTGGAGTTTTACTTTGCGCCGCTGGAACTTTCTTTCAGCCGCTCCACCACCGGGCATCGCTTTTTATCTCCGCATCTGATTCAGGCGCAAGGATATGCTTCTTACAAAGAGCAGCTCTTCAAAAATTACGTTATCGTAGAACCCGAAGACCGGATTTCCAGCATAGTGGCCCAGGCAGAGGCGCTTCTAAAGCCCAGGGGTCTATGTCTAAGTGAGGACCCAGAATTGCTTCAGGAGATCGCTTACCTAGTAGAATGGCCGGTGGTCTTGCGGGGAGAAATAGACCCTTCCTTCATGGGGCTTCCGGCGGAGGTCTTGCTGACTTCCATGAAGGTTCACCAAAAATTTCTAAGTGTCAAAGACGAAAGGGGCGTCCTTGCACCTTACTTCTTGGTGGTGGCCAATATGGAAACCAGTGATCAAGGTGCCTGTATCTTGGAGGGAAATCAAAAAGTTTTGACAGCGCGACTTAAGGACGCCCAATTTTTCTGGGAACAAGACCGCAAGCAGCCTCTCACCCACTGGGCATCGTTGTCGCGCGAAAGGATTTTCCAAGCCGAGCTTGGCACTCTCTCCCATAAGATCCAGAGGCTTGAGCGCCTTTCGGACCTGTTACTGCCGAATTTTCCAAAACTCTCGCCGGAAAAGTTGAAGAACCTTATGCCCCTTTTGAAGGCAGATTTAGCCACCAGCATGGTGGGGGAGTTTCCAGAATTGCAGGGTGTCATGGGCAGCCATTATGCCCGAGCAGAAGGCTATGACCCAGAAGTGTGCCAGGCCATTGTCGAGCACTACAAGCCTTTCAGCGCTGTGGATGCGGTGCCCACGTCGGCACTGGGAACCTTCATGGCCTTGATTGACAAGATGGACACATTGGTAGGGTTTTTCAAGATTAACCGAGCCCCAACTTCTTCCAAAGACCCTTTTGGGCTAAGGCGCGCTGCCCTGGGCATCATCCGATTGATCATCGAAAATCGCCTGGATTTTTCCCTTTCAACCTTGATTCAACTTTCCCTAGAGACTTACACTATTCCCACCCCCGCAGAGCGGGAGGCCTTGAGAGAACGAATCCTTGCTTTCTTCAAAGAACGCACCAAGGTTTATCTCAAGACTTTGCTGGACAGTCCTTTCCTTCAGGGTTTCTACGAGGGCCAATGGGAAGGGCACTTAAGTCAGGATCATGTCTTTCTTCAGGCCGTTGCTTCAGAACCGGTGGGCCCTTTATTCCAGCGTGTTGTGTCGATTTATAAACGCCTAGCTCACCTCGTGGGTGGCCACCAGCAGGCCTCTTCCAGGGAGAGCGAT
>CAYXFG010000127.1:0-1584 GCA_964464225.1 uncultured Holosporaceae bacterium | reverse complement strand
GATACCTTCATCCCCCTCCTAGATGTGCGTTTCAGAGCTTAGAACACCGTGCAAAGCTTTAATCTCTGCTGCGACGATCTTTACTTTACGCACCTTACCAATAATATCACACTCTCGGTTGTGGCCACCAGGGGTCAGAGGTAGGGACAGGTAGACAGAGTGCATGTAGGGGCTCTTCCCCATGAATTGGAAGGGCTGAGTGCCTTTCTTTTCAAAAAGGACATCCAGGGTTTTGCCTACGAAACTTTTGTTAAAAGCCATCTGATGCTCATTTAAAACCGTTTGTAATCTTTGAAGGCGCTGGGCCTGCACGGGAGCCGGCACCTGCATATCCAGAGCAGCCGCAGGGGTACCAGGACGTGCGCTATAGGCAAAGCTGAAGGCGTAGGCGTACCTGACCTGGTGCAGCAGCTGCAGGGTGTCTTCAAAGTCTTTGTCGGATTCTCCTGGAAACCCTACGATAAAATCCGAGGAGAAAGCTATATCTGGTCTCTGCTTTCGTAACTGAGACAGAATCTCCAAGTACGTTCCCACGGTGTGTTTGCGGTTCATGGATTGGAGAACACGATTCGAGCCCGACTGCACGGGCAGGTGAAGAAAGGGCATCAACTTGGTGCATTCCCCGTGAGCTTTGATAAGTTCGGGATCCATGTCCTGGGGATGAGACGTGGTATAGCGAATGCGTAAAAGCTCGGGGATAGTGGCAAGCTCGTGGCACAGGGCTCCCAGCCCCCATTCGCCCGACCCGGAGGGGCTTCTTCCATGGTAGGCGTTGACGTTTTGACCCAGAAGCGTGATTTCTTTGACCCCCTGTTTCGTAAGGTGGCGCGCCTCCGCCAGGATGTCCTTTACGGGCCTCGAATATTCCGCTCCTCGGGTGTAAGGGACCACACAGTAAGTGCAAAATTTGTCACACCCTTCCTGAATAGAGAGGAAGGCCGAAACCGAAGTCTGTCCGTCTGAGAGAGGCAAGGCATCGAACTTAGATTCCAAGGGAAAGCTCGTGTCCACGGCTTTGGGTAGCTGGCTGACCGCTGCAGGATCACGGGCAAGAGCTTGTCGTCGTCTTGCTTGTTCCAAAAGCTCGGGCAGCCGATGATAGACCTGAGGCCCTACGACCACGTCCACGTAAGGAGCGCGTCGCATAATCTCTTCGCCCTCAGCTTGGGCCACGCATCCTGTGACGACGATGAGCCCTTCTTCTCCCCCAGCCTTTTTTCCCATTTTATGCTTTTTAAGGCGCCCTACCTCAGAGAAAACTTTTTCGGTGGCTTTCTCTCGGATGTGGCAGGTGTTGATGAGGCTGACGTTGGCGTCAGAAGGATTGTCCACCAGCTTGTAACCGTGATGCCCCAACAGCTGGGTCATGCGCTCTGAATCATAAACATTCATCTGGCACCCATAGGTCTTTACGTACAGGGTTTTAAGGGAGGCGGGGCGCGCGTTGGCTAAGGCAGGGGTGGGCTCTGAGGAAGACATTCCGGGTTCCTTAGGGTTGGAGGCACAGGGGGGGACTGGCCGACTAGGCTCCCAGTTGGCCATGGCAATGCTTGTACTTTTTTCCCGAGAGGCACGGGCACTCTG
>CAYXFG010000126.1:0-1785 GCA_964464225.1 uncultured Holosporaceae bacterium | reverse complement strand
CATCATACTTAAAACCACAATAAGGTAGATGGTCTGATTGAGACTGCTTGTGATGATGCCCACGGTTTCAGCCTTTTTGAAGAGGACGAACACGAATTCACTGCCCCCACCCAGCAGCAAAGCTACTCTCACAGCGGTTTTGAGGGGAACCTTCATAATCATAGAAGAGATCAAAAGGATCGCTGTCTTTGCCAAAACCATAAGAACGAGAAAATAGAGGACGTATTTGGGGTCCTTCATAAGGAGGGCGGGACTAAGGGACATGCCCACCGTCATAAAGAAAAATCCCAGCAACAGAGAGCGGAAAGGCCTGATATCAGCCTCTACCTGATGTTTATATTCTGTCTCTGCCATCAACAACCCCGCCAAAAAAGCTCCCAGCCCCATGGAAAGCCCCGCAGCCTCGGTGGCGAAGCTGGTGGCCAGAATGATAATAAGAGTCAAAGTAAAGAAGAGATCTGGGTTGCCTGTGGAAACCACCACCCGGTAAAAGGGCCGCAACAGGAAGCGTCCAAAGATCATAAACCCCGCCACAACTGCCGCCACCTTAAGGGCAGAGAAACCCAGCACCGAAATGAAAGAGGCATGGTCACTTTTCAGAAGCGTCACCCACACCAGGATCACAATAACCACCAGGTCTTGAAAGAGCAGAAGAGAGAAGGAGATGCGTCCAAAGCGCGAAGTAACCTCTCTTTGATCAGAAAGAAGCTGGAGCACCACAGCCGTGGAGGAAAAAGCCAGGCCTACTCCCAGAAGAATGGAAGTCTCCAGATTTGCGCCAAAATAAGACCCCACGCACCCAAATAAGAGAGCGGTCAATAAAACCTGCAACGTCCCCATGCCGAATACGTAACGCCGAAGGTCCTGCAATTTATCCCACGGAAGCTCGAGGCCTATGGTGAAGAGCAAGAAAACAACCCCAAACTCGGCAAGATGGGTTGTCATTTCAGAGTTTGTGAAGACCCCCCCCACATGAGGCCCCAACAGAAATCCCGCCGCCAAGTAACCCAGGATCGAGGTGACGCCAAGTTTATGGCAGACGGTGGAGATGGCTACGGCAACCCCTAGGAAGTAAAGGACCTCCCAAAACTGTCCTGGAATAGCTACCACAGATATGATCCCCCGGTTTGATGATGAAGCGTGTACCTTCCATTAAATCACAAAGATAGAGAAAGCGCCAAGCTGGGGTAAAAAAAGATCCGGGGGGGCCGAAGCCCTTACCCGGATAAGTTATGGAGGTATAACATGAAATCCGGGCATTGCACCCGAACAGTATAGATATAGTAATTAAATTTAAATTTACAATATGTTTACGTAAAATTAATTTTAATCCTTGATAATTAGAGAAGTATTATGGGCTAAAACGCAGAAAAACCATGTAAAATTCTTAAAATAATTAAAATCTTGAAATATTCATTGATTTTTCATATCTTTCTGTCTATCGCGGATGCAAGAAAATTCAACCCCAGTCAGGAGAATCTACAATGGTCCCCCATAGGACTTTTAAGACACTTATCTTTGCTTTTTACTTTTTGTTTTTGAACTGTGCCTGTCCAGGACATACAGTTATACACATAGATCATCCGCCTGAAATTGACCCTGCAAGTCAAAATCCCGTCCACAGGGCGACCTTACAGCTTCTGAAAGAGACCCACAGAGGCGAGCTCACGCCGTAGAAAATGAGGCACTACCTGGACCAAGGTGCAGATCTCAACGCTCTTGTGCATTGGAATAACATCCGAAACCGCAATCCTGAGATGAGCGACGCCTTTGACTTATATTCTG
>CAYXFG010000125.1:0-1862 GCA_964464225.1 uncultured Holosporaceae bacterium | reverse complement strand
ATAAAAATATGGGAATGTGGAATAAACAAAAGGTCTATCCCAGATCTTCCCATGCCCAAAGCCACAACAAGTCCTGCCAAAAAAACCCAAGGAGGTCCTATGACTTTATATTCAGGCATTTTTAGACGCGTCGTTATTGGGGTGGATCCAGCGGTTACCCGTTCAGATCGCAGCGCGGAGACGGGCATTGTGGTGGCGGCCCTGGGAGAGGGCCAGCGGTTTTATGTTCTAGAAGATTCAAGCGGTGCTTACGCGGTGGCCCAATGGTCGGAAAGGGTGAGGCACCTCTACGATTTATATGGGGCTCACACAGTGGTAGCTGAAATCAACCAGGGAGGTGATCTGGTGGAGCACACCTTGAAAGGGAGCGGCCCCGGTATCCACTTCAAAGGGGTGCGGGCGATGCGTTGTAAGGCGGCAAGAGCCCAGCCCATTATTATGCTCTATGAGCGCGGCCTGGTTTTTCACGTGCGTCCCTTCCCCGAGATGGAGGCGCAGATGTGTGCCCTTGACGGCACAACGGGTGCCAGGGACCGGGTGGACGCCCTGGTATGGGCGCTCACGGATCTAATGGGTAACGGGGACGAAACTGCCTCTGGCTGGCGTCGGCCCGGGGCGCCCTATGCGTGGGCGCCCTAGGACCTGAAACCTTTAGGAGGGGAAGATTGTATCGAAAGCAGCTAGAGATGGTTTTTTCGCCCTGGCTTTTTCATACTGCTGTTTAAAATCCCCGAAGGCTTTTTGATCGAGAATTTCAAGTTTCTTGCCTCTTGCATAGTAGGCGGCTTGCACCGAAGGCTTGGTGTATTCTTGATTCCAGTAGAAGTACACCTTGTCACCGTACTGTTTATAAAGAGGAAAACGGTCGTAGAAGCTTAAGCTTTTGGATACAGCGTCATCGGGGGTGACCTGGTAAAAGTTCTGCTTGTCTTGCCTATGTGTGATAGCCGCCGAGCGGTTGGCGTCAGAGGTGTCGCACATCAGCAGAACGATCTCATAGCCGCGGTCCTTGAGGCCCTTGTAAAGGTTCTCCACAGCGGGTACTGTGGCGGTGGTTCCGTGGGCTATGTTGTACTTGCCAGTGACCGCTTCATTGAAAAGGGTGTTGGCTATATAGTTTGAAGCGCCTCTCCATTTTTCATAGGCCAGTTGTGCATAGTCCTGGGGGTGTAGGCTTATGGCCAGCGGGCTCATACCCTGGCTGATATAGGTATTAACCATGTATTTCAAGCCCTGCATATCCGGATCAACGGCTACAAAATTGTCGACGGGCAGCTTATCTCGGTGGGGTCCCAAGGCCATGAAGCGCTCTAAGGTCGTGGACTTTATCGAGCCCGGGCCGCCGGCAGTGCCCAAGTAAATGGGAGAGGCTGAAGGGGTTTTCTGGAAAAAGCTGGACTGGCGAATTATATCCAAGTCCAAGTTTACCCTTTTTAGTTGTTCGGCCGTATAGTGCCCACTGCTGAGCGACCCCTCAATAACACTTGGGGGTATGACCGTTCCAGCTGTGGAAGGTGGCTGCAGGTTTGCGTAAACGGAGACAACAATAAGGAGGAAAGTTAGAAATCGCTTCATTTGGTTTCACCTCTTGAGATTAGAGTAAATAAAACTTAGTCACTTTATATAAGGGCCCGGCTCTGACCCGAGCTGAAGACGCTTCGGCTGCTTTTTTCCAAACCTGACCGGGTTCGCATGCCCGCTCGTCCGTCACCAGACCCTCTTCTGTATGCCATAAAGGCTGGGGCTCATCAACACAATTATTTTTCCTCTAAAAAGAGGTTCCCTTTTTCTTCTGCGGCTTTTATAGTAGCCCCATGATCTACTGTCTTGGGCCGTCTGCACAGCATTTTGGAGCCTACCTC
>CAYXFG010000124.1:0-1873 GCA_964464225.1 uncultured Holosporaceae bacterium | reverse complement strand
GGTATTTACAGATTGCCCTCCGGGGCCGCTGGAGCGGAACACATCGATGCGTAGATCTTTTTCATCAATGTGGATATCGATCTCTTCTGCTTCTGGAAGCACAGCGACTGTAGCCGTGGAAGTATGGACCCGGCCTTGGGTCTCTGTCTCGGGAACTCTCTGAACGCGATGAACGCCAGATTCGAACTTCAGCTTTGAAAAAACGTTTTTGCCTGTTATGGAAATTGTCGCTTCTCGGACGCCTTTTAAGTCGGTCTCGCTTAGACTTAGGAGCTCGACCTTCCATCCTTGGAGATCCGAGTATTTCTGGTACATGCGCAGCAAAACGCCTGCAAATAAGGCGGCTTCATTTCCGCCCGTGCCCGCTCTTACTTCCAAGATAGCATTTTTTTCATCGGCTTCGTCCCGGGGCAAAAGAAGGATCTTCACCTCTTGGTAGAATAAGACTAGCTGGTTTTGCAAGGTTTCAATGTCGTTTTCTATGAGTTCCTGAAGATCTTTTTCCAGGTCGGGACCCGACAGAAGATCCCTCAATTCCTGGAGTTCGTTTTTTGATTTTAGGATCTTTTTCCCCAAAGCAGCCAAGGGCGAAACTTCCGCCAATTCTTTGGATGTTTTGATAAATTCCTCTGAAGAAAGCTCGCCTGAAGAAAGCACAGTCTCTAAAGCATCATGTCGGCTAATGATGCGCTCTAGCTTCTGCTCGAGGGTAGAATCAGAGGCCATGGCGCTTTTGCCTCAAGCTTAAAAGGTGAGAACATATCTGGGACTGCGGGACAGCTTCTTGAGAGCCTGTCTCAAGGTCTTTGACGGTTACTTTTCCACTGGAAGCCTCTTCGTCTCCAAGCAGAAGGGCGTGAGAAGAGCCAATTCTATTGGCCCGTCTTAGCTGGGCTTTGAGGCTGCCCTCCACCCTGTCGATGGGAAGCCCGTGGGATCTCAGCTCGTGGGCTATCCTCAGCGCCAGCTCGGCTCCAGATTCGGTGAAACCTATCACGGAAAAAGGTCGAGTTCCTTCAGGAACAGGGGGCACTAGCAGGGCGAGGCGCTCTACTCCTGCAGCCCAACCTACTGCTGGAAGAGAGGGCCCACCCATCCTCAGAGAAAGACCATCATATCTTCCTCCGGCTAAGATGGCATTTTGTGCTCCCAGTTGAAAGGATTTAAATTCAAAGACTGTATGGCAGTAATAATCGAGTCCACGCACCAGGTGAGGATTAAGGGTATAGTCGATTCCTAAAAGCTCAAGCCTGTTTTGCACATCCTTGAAGAGCTGAGCAGAAGCTGGGGTTAGAGAATCCTCAAGTCGGGGTGCCCCTTTGAGATAGGGCGCATCTTCGGGAGATTTAGAATCTAGAATCCTGAGAGGGTTTTTCTTTAACCTTTCCTGACTTTCAGGAGAAAGGTGTACCGAGACATTTGAAAAATAGTTGACCAGTTTTTCTTTATAGTGAGCTCGACTTTCTTGATCGCCCAGGGTGTTTACTTCAAGCTGGGCCTCAACGCCTAAGGCTGAGAGAACAGCTGCGGCCAGGGCAATGCTTTCCACATCAGAAAAGCTGGAGGGGTCGCCTAGGTGTTCGACCCCGAACTGGTGAAACTCTCGTGATCTGCCTTTTTGGGGACGTTCGTATCGAAACATAGGGCCTTCATAGAAGAACTTCAGAGGCAGGTCCTGAGTTAAATTATTGCTGAGAACGGCTCTCATAATGCCGGCAGTCCCTTCCGGCCGCAAGGCAAGCAACCTTCCATGTCGATCTTGAAAAGAGAACATTTCTTTAGTGACCACATCGGTCTCGTCGCCCAAGGTTTGGGTGTACGCTTCTAAGTATTCAAAAAGAGGCGTCGAAATCTGTTTAAAGCCATAAGTTTG
>CAYXFG010000123.1:0-1975 GCA_964464225.1 uncultured Holosporaceae bacterium | reverse complement strand
ACATTGAAGTTCAAATCTTGGCAGACAATTATGGCAACGTGATTCATTTGGGAGAGCGGGACTGCTCTATCCAGCGCCGTCACCAGAAAGTATGGGAGGAGGCGCCTTCTCCTGCTCTTACGCCTCAGCTTCGTGCCGAGATCGGGTCCAAGGCGGTGGAAGCCATGAAAAAGCTGGGATACCGGGGGCTAGGCACCATCGAGTTTCTTTTCGAAGACGGACAGTTTTACTTTATCGAGATGAACACCAGGGTGCAGGTGGAACATCCGGTTACCGAAATGATCACGGGCATTGATTTGGTGCAAAACCAGATCCGGGTAGCCGCGGGCGAGCCTTTGGGCATGACCCAAGCGGATGTGCATTTCTCGGGGCACGCCATCGAGTGTCGTATTAATGCAGAAAATTCGGAAACTTTTTTGCCTTCTCCGGGACTGGTGGATTACTTCCATGTGCCCGGGGGCTTTGGGGTGCGGGTGGATAGTGCTTTGTATGCGGGCTATCGTATTCCCCCCTATTACGACAGCCTGGCCGCCAAGCTGGTGGTACACGGGCGCACCCGTGAGGAGTGCCTCAGCCGCGTGCGTCGGGCGCTGAGCGAGTTTGTCATCGGAGGCGTGGACACGACGCTTTTGTTGCATCGTAAGCTGGCTGACCACCCTGACGTGCGCCGGGGCGCGTACACGATCCATTGGCTGGAAAAGGTTTTCTTTCAGTAAAAAACCCCTCTTTGGCATGGAAAAAGGAGAATTTTCATAAACTTTGTTCAGATAGGCCACAAAGTGCTTGCTTTCCCTTTGCGTGTTGGTTAAGGTGAAGTCGTTTTTTCAACTTGACTGGTTTATAAAGGGTTTAACTCAATGAATACTAAAAAACTTTCCTTTCTTGTTCTCGTATCTACTGTCTCACCTTTTGCTTTTTCTTCCTCTGCTCACGCCAATTCTGCCTTCACAGGTTTTTCTGTGGGAGCCGGAGCCGGTGTCTCGGTGATGACCGCCAAGGAGAAGGTGGATGAGAGTATTCCTGGCGGCCCTGCATCCCTGGGGATGAAGAATAGGCCTTCTTCTACACGCGTTCAGCCAGATGTGAATATAGCCTATGCGGATTCTCCTTCAACGAACCTCATTCTTGGTGTTAAGGTAGGTGCTTTTTATGACAACCAGGCGGTCAAAAGTAGAATAGATTCCAACATCGGCGGTCTAGCTTACGGGGCGGCTGTCAAATTGGAAAGGCAGTTGGGGTTCTATGTGCGTCCCACCATGGGATACTTGGTTTCGCCCACGGTCCTAGCTTATGCTGGAGCCCAGATAGAGCTTAGCCGCTTCAGATTAAGGTATAGTTCTCGTGCGGCTACAGGATCAACAGCCTATACCGAGCCCTCTTCTTCCATGGCAAAAACACGGCTAGGTGTGGGCCCCGCCGTGGGCGTGGCCTTCCAACTTAACAAGGATTGGGTTATGGATGCCAGCTATACCTACATATTTTACAAAGGCTTTAATACCGCCGATGCTTCAGGGAGCAATGTCCTCATGGTGTCCCCAGTGAAAATTTCTCCCAACACCAGCACCTTCAAGGTTGGGTTCAGTTATAAGTTCTAGTTTCGGGGAGAAGGGGAAGCGGGGCCCTGGCAAGTAGGCCCCGCCCCATGAATGAAGCCTTTTTCAGAACGCGATTGGAAAGTGGAAAACAGAAAGAACTCTAAATTTAAACAGGTCCTTTTAGGATCAACTTTCCTTGTGGGCCTAGCGTCTTGGGGTGAGGTTGAGGCTTCCTTCCAGGATTTAGATAAGCTAGGACTTCTAGTAAATGCCAGGCTGAAGACGCTAATGCCTTCGCTATCTCTACTACAACAGCAAGCTCCAGCGTCGTCTGGCAGCCAATCCCAGGGCGGATCTTCGGGCCAAGGGGGCTCTTCTTCCAACACAGGTTCGGGGGGTTCTTTTTTTGAAACACTCTTGGGCAGCTCCTCCCAGGGCAC
>CAYXFG010000122.1:0-2042 GCA_964464225.1 uncultured Holosporaceae bacterium | reverse complement strand
CCCAGCTGGGTGATGCCGTTAATGTTGGGAAGCCCATAGGGGTTAAGAGGCGCCATGGGCCTCCGCTAACTCACCCTATATGAGGCTAAGCATGGGGCTCTTAACCGTCCCCTAAATAGCTTTCTTTTGCAGAGGTTGTATATCTAATCGGAACCCCAGGCCATGCAAAACAGTTTCTATGGTATTGAGACGCGGATTTCCTTTAGAGGAAAGTACCCTGTAAAGGTTCTCTCTATTCAAATTTATTTTCTGAGCGAGCTTGGAAATCCCGCCTTGAGCCTCTGCCACATCTCGCAATGTCATTAAGAAGGCGGCGCTATCTCTATCTTTTTCGTATTCCTCTAACGCTATTGATAAATAGCTACAAGCATACTCTGGATCTTTAAGATCTTGAAGCAACGTCTCTCTGAATTTTGGTAGCTTTTTCATGACCGCATTTCCTTATAAGATTTCCAATATAATTTGGCTTTTTTTATATCCTCTGCTTGAGTGGGTTTAGTCCCCCCACAAAGCAGAATCACCATCGTCTGTTCTTCTAAAGCATAATAAATTCTGTAGCCTGGGCCAAAGTCTAATTTCAATTCGTTCACGCCTCCTTTGAGAGCTTTACAGTTCCCAAAGTTTCCCAGTTCCAACCTCCGAATTCTTTGCTGGATTCGAATTTTGGTTTCCCTATCCTTAAGAGCCGTAATCCATTTAATATAAGGCACCTCTCCTTGTGAATTTTGGTATAGCCTCACCACTATGTCGCTCATACTCTCATCTATAGCTTATAAGCTACAAACAGTCAATGACTTACCAAGGAGGCCCTCCTTCAATCTCGCAAGAAAGGCTCAAGCATTGATTCGGGCCCGCTGGGGCTGGTTATGGGACCAGGATGATACGTACCGTCCTGGCTATTAGGAGAGAGAAGGCGCCTAGAACCCTCGCAAAAACGTAAAGGAGAAAAACGGGAGAATTTTCTCATTGCTTGAGGTGTTGGGTATATGCTATGAAACAGTCACTACTCAGAAGTTTGGCCAAAACCTGGAGTTTTAAAATGACATTTCTAAAAATATCTTTAAGAAAAGCCTTTCTTGCTCTGTCCCTAGTATTAGGTATGCTCTCCCTGCTGCCTGCCCAGGCCGCTCTTAGTTTAAAGGAGCAGCATCAGGAGCTGGATGATTTTGCAGTTATGACATGGTATATGAAAAGAAAGCCCATGATGACCTCACTTTATGAACAGAATTACAAAGCATCTGGGGGGGCGATTTACTCAAACGGATCGGGTTTTTTCGCATGCGCCAAAGCAAAAGATGGCCTCCAGAAAGTGAGGCCCACGTACTATGGAGATGCGGATCTTTCGACGGCGTCTCTGGAAATGCTTGATAGGGCACCCTCCGTGACAGTTGGAGGGCTGCGGGCGGTCTTGGGGATAGAGCCCGCGGATTATAAGAGTTTCATGCAGAAAGTGGGCATTCAAGAAGATGAACCAGCCTTTCCTAGCAATGTGGTGCAAGGCTATAGGTGGATTAGCTGTAACCCCCTTATGCGCCAGCTTCTGCTCTCTTATTCCAAGCCTGAAGAGTCCATATGGAGTATTACCGGGGGCCCCGTAGCAGCTTTGGGAGGCTTAAAAGTCCTTATTGAAAGTTGGCACTTAAACAGAGGGGGTATGCCCGTGAACTTCCATATCAACCTCATGGGAGAGCTTCCAGAATACTCCTGGAGATTTTTAGCTTCCTGTAAAATGGGGCGTAAGATACGGCAGATCCGGCCTACAGCAGACGGGAAGTGGCTGCCATCTTTACGCCGTATGCTGAGTCCAGACTCGTTAGAGATGTATGAAAGGACGGCAAAGGCTGTCGGTGGATACAATTAGGCTGAGGTGACGAGCGGCTTAGGGGCCGACTGGATAAAAATCTGAGCTCTCATCGTCTTCTTCGTAATTTCTTTGGCCGTAACTGGATGTTCCCTGATTGAACCGTTGTTGGCCTGACGCATTGGCGTTACCGCCGCCTGTGGTGACACCGGAGAAGTTATCGGTATCTTGAGGGGTGTTG
>CAYXFG010000121.1:0-2112 GCA_964464225.1 uncultured Holosporaceae bacterium | reverse complement strand
GCTTGGTGTGCCTGCATTCGGGGTAGCTACTGCATCCTATGAAAGCCCCAAATTTCCCAAGTTTAAGAGACAGTTTCCCTTCTTTGCACCCGGGGCAGCGTCTGTTGTTTTCTTGTCCGTCTTGAGGAGGGAATAAAAGGGGGCCTAGCTCTTCCTCCAGCATCTCTAAAACTTCAGATATTTTTAGTGAATTTGTAGCCTTTATGTGGTCTTGAAACTGTTGCCAAAAATCCTGTAGGGGTTTGTGCCACTCTATCTTGTTGTTGGAAATTTCATCCAGAGTGTCCTCCATCTGGGCCGTAAAATCATACTCTACATATCTTCTGAAGTAATGCTGTAGGAAGAGTGAAACCAAGCGTCCCCTGTCTTCTGGGAAAAACTTCTTTTTATCTAATTTGACATAGGAGCGTGCCTGAAGAACTTGAATGATGCTGGCATAGGTAGAGGGGCGGCCTATGCCCAGCTCCTCTAACTTTTTCACAAGCGTGGCTTCATTATAACGTGGTGGAGGCTCGGTAAAATGCTGGTCCTTTTGGGCTTGAATTAATCCAAGAGCCTGGTTTGGTGATAAAGGGGGCAACACCCCTTCCTCTGCTTCTTCTTCTTGGTCTGTTCCTTCTTGATAAATTTTGAGAAAGCCCTCAAAAACCAAGACTGAGCCTACAGCTCTCAGCTCTACTTCTCGGTCCGATGAGATAATTTCAACGCTTGTTTGATCTATTTCTGCGGATGCCATTTGTGAAGACACGGCACGTTTCCAAATAAGCTCATAAAGGCGCAGCTGATCGTTCTCCAAAATACCCTTCAGGTCATGAGGCGTACGTTCTATATGAGTGGGTCGTATGGCTTCGTGGGCTTCCTGAGCATTCTTTGATCTGTTCTTATAAACCCTGGGGGCTGAAGGAAGATAAGAGCTTCCTAGAGCCCCTTCCACATAAGCCCTGATAGAATGCAAGGCATCTTGGCTCATGTGCACACTGTCTGTACGCATGTAGGTAATAAGCCCCTCTCCCTGGATTCCTTCATAAAGTTGCTGGGCAGTTTTCATGGTGCGGCTGGCACTGAAGCCAAGTTTCCTCGAAGCTTCCTGCTGCAACGTGGACGTGATAAAGGGAGGGGTAGGGTGGCGCTGAATTCTTTTTTTGGAGACTTCCCCAATTTTGTAAGGCTCGGCTGTCTTTATTCTGTTTTCTGCCTCTTGGGCCTCTTCTTGATTTCTAAAGCTAAACTTCTTGATTTTTTCTTGCCCCAGCCGCACGAGGCGCGCCGAGAGTCTCTTTTTATCTTGGGTTTCGAATTGGGCCCCCAAGGACCAATATTCCTCCGTTTGGAATCTTTCGACTTCTTGCTCTCTTTCCACAATAAGACGCAGAGCCACAGATTGTACGCGTCCTGCTGATTTGCTGCCGGGCAGCTTGTGCCACAAAACGGGGGAGAGGGTGAACCCTACCAGGTAATCTAAGGCACGTCTGGCCAAATAGGCGTCGATGAGAGCCTGATCAAGGTCACGGGGTTGGGCTATGGCTTGCGTTACGGCTTTAGGTGTGATCTCATTAAAAACGCTTCTATGAACTTTTACGCCCGATAGTAGTTTTTTCTTTTTTAGAAGTTCGTAAATGTGCCAGGCAATGGCTTCCCCCTCTCGATCGGGGTCAGTGGCCAGATAGAGGGCATCAGCTTTTTTAACGGATTCGTAAATCTGTTTGAGGCTCTTTTCCGAGCTAGAGCTTGTTTCCCACAGCATCTCAAACCCATTCTCAGGTTTCACAGAACCAGATTTGGAAGGCAGGTCGCGCACGTGCCCGTAGCTCGCGATCACCTCATAGCCTTTCCCCAAATACTTGTTAATGGTCTTTGCTTTTGCAGGCGACTCTACAATAACGACTTTCATTCTACCTCAGGTTAGGCTGGGGGCTTAAAACATTGCTTTTATAGAGCCAGTTTCCTGATTTAGCAAGGGAGATCAGCTCTTCAGTCCCTTACAAGTGACCCTTTGGGCAGAACTAAGCTACCTTCAAGCAGAGAGAAAGCATAATGATGCGCTACTACGCCAGAACAATTTTTCCACTGAAAGTTTTTTCAATTTTCTCGTGACGTTCTTGGGCCTCGATG
>CAYXFG010000120.1:0-2157 GCA_964464225.1 uncultured Holosporaceae bacterium | reverse complement strand
TGAAGCCTTGGATCAGTTCTGTCACTTCGGCGCCCATGAGATGGGCCCCTAAAAGCTCGCCCGATTCGGCGTCGAAAATGGTTTTTATCAGGCCAGACGTCTCCCCCAGCGCCTGGGCTTTCCCGTTGGCAGAAAAGGGGAAGCGGCCCACCTTTAGGGTATGTCCCTGCCGTAAGGCGGCTTCTTCGGTAAGGCCAACGCTGGCGATGGAGGGATGCGTGTAAGTGCATGCCGGAATACTGTCTTTCTTCAAAGGGTGGACGGCGGGCAGGCCCGCTATTTTTTCCACACATATAATGCCTTCATGGCTAGCCTTGTGGGCCAGCCAGGGTGGGCCCGCCACATCGCCGATGGCGTAGAGCCCAGGCTCGGCCGTCTCGGACCATTCATTTGTTTGGATTTGCCCTTTATCCAGGGCGGCTTTTGTGTTTTCCAGACCTAGGTTTTCACTATTCCCTTGGATCCCCACGGCCACCAAGATTTTATCCACATTCAGTACAGCCTCACCTTGGGGCCCCTCCAGGGTTGCTTTTACGCCTTCTTTCGATTTAGATACCGACTTGATTTTGGAGCCCAGAGAGAACTTTATACCCTGTTTTTCAAAAGTCTTCTTGGCAAGGTCAGATATCTCGCGATCTTCATGGGGAAGGATGCGGTCTTGAACTTCCACCACGTGGACTTCCGTGCCAAAGGTATTGTAGAAACTGGCAAACTCCATGCCAATGGCGCCTGATCCGATGACCAAGAGGCTACGAGGAAGGGCCGAGGGTGTCATGGCTTCCTTGGCTGTCCAGATATGGGCACCATCGGGTTCGAGGCCCGCCAGCGTCCTTGGTCGCCCTCCTGTGGCCAGAATAATGTGTTGCGCTTCCAGGGTAACAACCCCGCCTTTTTCGTCGGCCACCTGCAGCCTGCGGTTGCCCAGGAGAGTAGCTGTTCCTTTAATGACGGTGACCTTGTTCTTTTTTAGAAGGTGCGAGACTCCTGAGGCTAAAGTCTGTGAAACTTGTCGTGAGCGCGCCACTATTCTCTGTATATCAAAGGAAACACCTTGGGCGGAAAGTCCGTACTCACCCAGCTTTTTAAGGGTATGGTAGACCTCGGCCGACCGCAAGAGGGCCTTGGTGGGTATACAGCCCCAGTTAAGGCAAACACCGCCCAGCTCTGCTTTTTCAATGAGAGCAACGGACAATCCCAGTTGAGAGGCCCGCAGGGCTGCCACGTAGCCACCCGGGCCGCCTCCCACAATCGCAATATCGAATTTAGAAGACAGGGGTTTGGAAGACATGGGTCAGTTTCCTAGCAGAAGAAGAGAAGGGGATTCAATATAGTCTTTGAAAGCTTGAAGGAATTGGGCGCCCGCTTTCCCATCTACAACCCTGTGGTCCACAGAAAGCGTGCAAGACATCAAGGTGCCCACCACAAGATCGGTGCCCGATACCAGGGGCCTCTTTTCCGCTGCACCCACGGCCAAAATGCAGGCCTGGGGCGGGTTTAGAATAGCATTGAAGTTCTTGATTCCGTACATGCCCAGGTTAGAAATGCTGAAGGAGCCTCCTTGATAATCCTCTGGCCTTAGCTTGCCCTCTTTGGCCCTCTGGACCAGGATTTTGACCTCCCGGGAGATTTCTTGAAGAGGTTTCTGGTCGGCCATCCTTACCAGAGGGGTGATCAGACCATCTTCCAGCGCCACCGCGACGGCGATGTCGGCGTGGGAAAAATATTGTAGATGGTCGCCATGCCATTGTGCATTGGCTTCAGGAACATCTAAAAGAGCCAAAGCCGCTGCCTTGATGATAAAGTCATTTACTGTGATCTTGTGGTCTACCCCCTTCCTTTTGTAGAAGAGGTTTAAGGATTCACGCATTTTCAACAGCTCATCCAGGCGGCAGTCCAAACTTAGGTAAAAGTGCGGGATCGTCTGCTTGGACTCGGTGAGCCTCTTGGCGATGGTCTTGCGCATGGAGGATAGTGTCTGGCGTCGTGGCGGCTGGGGAAGACGCGTGCCACCTGATAAGGAAAAAGCGGCCTGGGCCGGACCAGAAGCAGAAAAGGCTTCCACGTCCCTTTTCAAAATGCGGCCCCTGGGGCCGCTGCCCTTCAAGGTTTCGGGATTAATCCCCCGAGCCTTTGAAAGCTTAAGTGCCAGCGGCGTTA
>CAYXFG010000119.1:0-2159 GCA_964464225.1 uncultured Holosporaceae bacterium | reverse complement strand
AAACTATGCCGGGATTCAAGATATAGCCATAGACGCCATTATCAAAAATCTGATCTCTGCCAAAGATCGTGAAACTGTGGTTCATAACGCCCAGGCCCTGGATCGCATTTTGATGGCTGGTTATTACATGATACCTCTCTACCACTCCAAGGAGGATTACGTGGTCTATTCAGCAAAGCTGGCACATCCCACCGGCAATAATCCCTCCTCTGAAAATATCTTCACGGCTTGGTGGGTGAAGGCAGCAGGCCAAAGTGCCCCCGCCTCGCGGGGAAAAAAATAGACAGCCTAAGATGAAGACGGGGGCGCCCGGGGATAGTGTTCGGGCCCACGTGGGCGGAAAAAAGAAAGCGGGGCGCGGGGGCGAGACGCGCCTGTCTACACGTCTTCTTGTACCACACCGCTTCGGAAAGTGAGTTGCTGCTGCTGCAGTGGGCTTGAAGTCATGGGGACCTGCATGATCTCTGCTGCGAGCGGCTTTGGGGGGACTTGTGAAGCCACCTGAAAGGGGTCGGCTTCTATTTCTTGTGGTGTGTGTTGCTCAATGTCTTGCCTAGAGAACTTAAAAACGTCCGTTTCAAGGGCCGTTTTGCCCAACAAGAAATCATTTCCGGGGAGAGGGCTTGCGACTGTAGAGCCAGATCTCGCAATCACAAGCGTCTCAGAGAGAGAGGCCTTTGTAGGCGAAGGTTTGGTTACGCCTTGAGGCCTGGCGCTTCTCACCGCGTGGGTAAGGGGGGTCAACCCGAAAACTATCCACAAAAGTGTCTTGACGAAAATTTTCCCGGGCGGCCTATGCATGTGTTCTCCTCTTATTTTTGTTTCTTAAAGTATAACTTATTCTTTAAATATTTTAAAAGAGCCGTTTCATAAAGGGTAAGGAGCGGCAAGAAGAGCTGAGGGGGAAGGCAAGGAAAAGCAAGGCTAGGGCTGTGCATGCGCGACCGAGGGCTAGCAAGGGCGCCTCCTGGGAGATTCTCCCCCTCGAAGAGGTCTTCTCGCCTGGTTATACAAAGGCCCCTACTTTAAAGAAGCCGCGGTGTCTTTACTTAGGATCAGCTCTCTGATTTTTTTCAAGGCTAGATTTTTGGCTACCTGTCCTCCAAAACCTCGGGATCTTTTCACGCCCTCAACCTGGGAGGCAAAGACATATTTAAAGTCCCCTTTTTCGATCCAGCCCACAAACCAGCCCATCCAGAATTGAGGGTCCTTTTGTCCTTTGGAATTTTTACGAAACCCTGCTCCCGTCTTGCCATAAAGGATCCACCCTTTTCCTTGATCGCCCAGGCAGATAATCTCCCTGGTTTTCCTGTGGGCCTGTGGCGAGAAGGGCAAACGCCTATGAACAAGTCGGCTTAGGAAAGCGATCTGTTCCCTGGGGGAAATCTTCAGGGACGATCCAAGCCAGCTTTCGGTAAGGCCGTTATTCTTGCCTGGCGTCCCTGTAAGGTCTTTGTTGCCATAGGACAATTGGTTTACATAATGTTGAAATTTCCTGGGACCGAGAGCGCGGGTTAGTTCCTGGGAAAACCATACACAGCTGTATCTCATCCACTTTTGGGGATCCATATCTTGGCGGTGGTCCTGCAACATAGCCCGGGGTCGATGCTTTGCCCCATACTTCCATACTGGGGAGGTTGCGTCGTGCAAGAGCTGGGATTCAAAGCCCATGAGGCTGAGAGCAATTTTAAAAGTTGAGTAGGGGCTGGATCTGGAGTCGGGTGCCCCGCTGCAGGCCAAGGTTTTGTTATGGGTTAAGTCATAAAGGATAAAGGTTTCCTTGGCGGGCCCCGCTCTAAGAGGAGACAGGGTTATAAGAAGGAGAAATAGGAGGTTGGCGGTAAGTAGGGCCTTATTCACGTGGATTTCTCTCTTTCGTAAGAATTTATACAATGAAAGCGTGCTGGGGAAAGCCACCAGGTGAGGTTTGAGCCTAGAAAACCATACGGGTTGTGAGGCATGGCCGCTTAAAACTTTAAATGGAGAAAAAGATTTGTTAAGCGTGCAGGACCCGCAGATAAGCATCCAGCACCGATTCCTGCATCATCTCGGAAAGGGTGGGGTGGGGGAAAACGGTATGAATAAGCTCCCTCTCAGTGGTTTCCAGGTTTTTCGCAAGGGTGAAGCGGGGCCATATCATAATCCTGAATTTACCATGC
>CAYXFG010000118.1:0-2232 GCA_964464225.1 uncultured Holosporaceae bacterium | reverse complement strand
CCACTTTTTATCTTTGCCTTTGGAAACCACCACTTCGGGGGGCTTTTTGTAGAGAGGGTACCAGAAGCGCTGAGTTTTCGTGCGGGAGCCGTGTAGCTCACTTTCATAATAACCCGTGAAGAGACCTTCATGGTTACCTTCATTGCTGACCCGATAGGGAGTAAAAAAGGTTTCAAAGAAATTGTATATTTCCTTGTTACTTCGGGGGCTGAGGCATAGAGCTTGCTGACAGGCTGGCTTCCAGTCTCCCGCGGTTGTTCCCAGGCCCACAGGACGATTGCTGGCCATCTTAAGGATCACGGGGCAGGATTTCTTAAAAGCTTCAAAAGCCTCGTGGATGGCCTCGTCTTGTTGCCAGTCAGGCAACCCCTCGAAGGAATGGGGGGTGACCTTTATCTTGGGAAGCGGGGCGCTTCTTTTATGTCCACAACCTCCGAGGGCCATGATTCCTAGAAGAAGAACCAGAAGAGGCCACACATGGCTTTTAAGGGGCCTCATAGGGGGCAATGCCAGAAACCAGCCAGTGGGCGCGGGTCTTTACAGGCCTTTCAAAGGTCCATAGCTCACTGATACGGTCAATATGGTTAAGATCTCCCTCTACAATTTCGCCCTTATCATTCCTGCGGATTTGAGTCTGCTCTGAAACGAAATGGACCTTTATTTTGGCTATGTTAGCTTCAACAAAAACTTCCTTAAGCTTAGCCGAAACCATGCGGAAGAAGTCCAGCTCGCCTTTAATCTTGTCCCGGCGTAGCGCCTGGATTTCAGAAGAATAAAAGGCGTAAAACTCTGGACTAAGCAGAGGCTTTAGCTTGTCTTCTTCAGCACTGAGGAAGGAGCGCAGGATGGTTTCAAACCTATCCTTGGCAAAGCTCATAAAATCGTGCAGGGAAAACTTTTTATCGTGTTGACGGATCTGATTGATGCCCGTAAGCAAGGGTGCCTCTAGATCAGCCGTTACAGGGGCACGCGCAGAGCTTGAGGCGGGATCAGCTCCCGGCTTGGCTCCAAAGCGCCCAGCTTTATGGACGGCCGTACGGTTGCCCAGTTTTGTATAGAGGAGGAATCCACAAACCAGGGAAATGATCAGAAATACTACATCTATCAATTGCATAACCTTGTCACCTTGGGCCCCGCCTGCCTCCGACCGCAGCGGGCATTCAAGCCCCTACTATACACAAAGGGGAAAAAATAAACAATCTCTAGCCTCGGAAGGCAAAATGCGTATAATGCTCCCATCATTTTGCTTTTCGAGGATGTATCATGACGTCAAAAACTTTTGAAGACCAGGCTTTGGAATTTCACGGGCAAGGACGGCCCGGAAAGCTGGAAATAAAGGCCTCAAAGCCCGTGACTACGCAAAGGGAGCTTTCCCTGGCTTATTCGCCTGGTGTGGCGGCGCCTTGCGTAGCTATTGCGGAAAACCCTGAAGCTGCTTACCTGTACACAGGGAAAGGCAACCTGGTGGCGGTCATTTCAAACGGCACAGCCGTTCTGGGCCTGGGCAACATTGGGGCGCTCGCTTCCAAGCCCGTCATGGAAGGCAAAGCCATTCTCTTCAAAAAATTTGCTGATATCAACGCTTTTGACCTGGAACTGGACACTGAAAATGTTGATGAATTCGTTCAAGCTGTAAAATACCTTGGCCCCACTTTCGGGGGCATTAACTTGGAAGACATCAAGGCTCCCGAGTGTTTTGAGATTGAGAGGAAGCTGAAAGAAGTCCTGGATATACCCGTATTCCATGATGATCAGCATGGGACAGCCATTTGCACTTCAGCGGCCTTGCTGAACGCCCTTGAAATTTCAGGCAAGGATCTAAAGTCAATTCGCATTGTAATGAACGGGGCGGGAGCGGCCTCGCTGGCGTGTGTGCACCATTTTAGAACGCTAGGGATTTCCGGAGAACAAATAACGCTGGTGGATAAAACCGGAGTCGTTCACAAGGGCAGGGTAAAGGGCATGAACCCTTGGAAAGAGGAATGGGCTTTGGATACCACCCATCGCACCTTGGAAGAGGCAGTGGTTGGCGCTGACGTGCTTATCGGCCTTTCGGCTAAGGCAGCCTTTACCCCTAAGATGGTGAGCTCCATGAGGAAAACCCCCATCATTTTCGCCATGGCCAATCCCAATCCCGAAATTATGCCTGAGGTGGTCCACGAGTGTTGCCCTGAAGCTATCGTGGCGACGGGGCGCTCGGATTTCGCCAACCAGGTGAATAACGTGATGGGA
>CAYXFG010000117.1:0-2278 GCA_964464225.1 uncultured Holosporaceae bacterium | reverse complement strand
ATAAACTTCATGCTGAAACCAGATCATGCGGCTCGTAATACACTTTACACGATGACACCCATGGCCAATCAAGGTATGATCTCTTATCTGCCCCCAGGCTTCAGAAAGCACCTTTTGGTGGAAAATAGTCCTAGAAAATATAAGAATTTTTCTTTACAGTCTGCCTTGCCCTTGAGTGCTGAAAGAAAACTTACTCGCCTTTGGGCCTATATTAAGGTAAATAAGAGTTAGCTATTCTTCTGGTGGAGTTAATGACCCGTTTTTATTTTAAAAAACTGAAAAAGACCCTCGTCTTTTTTATTCCTTTTTTAATGTCAAGCTGCAGTCCCAAAGACCTGCGATTGAGCAAATTTAATCCTGACGAGTTTGAAACTACGCACCATGCTCCTCTAAGCATACCCCAGGAGCTTAAGCTGCCACAGCCCTCTCAAGGGCCTGCACCCTCAAATCAGCATAAGATTCACCAAGATATAGAAAAGCTAATCCTTCAAACCGCCTCCGTTCCTGGGAAACCTACCAAAAACAGGGGCACGTCTACCACAGAACCTGATCCCCACAAAGCAGAAAAGGAGCTGTTGAGAAAAGTAGCCCCCGCTCACTCCCCAAAAAATATTAGAAAAATAGTGGACGAAGATAAAAACCAGGAGCTCAATACTTCTCAAAAATTGCAAAAGTCCCTTATATTCTGGAAAGAACCGCCTGCGCCAGGCAAGGTGATCGACCCCCACAAAGAAAAAGAGGAACTGGCCCAGCTCTCTTCAGAATCGGCGCCTCCACCTACCCCCAGTTTAGGGAACAATTGAGATGGATATGCTTTACAAGTACGATGGATGTTTTTCGGGGTGCGGGAAAGAGGCGCGGGATTTAGAATCCTTTGTCAAACCTCTTCTGACTCCCCTGAACAAATCTCTTCACTCCTTCAAGGAAAAATTCCGAAGGGATGAATTTCCTTTTCTAAACCTTCCTTACCAACATGCTGACCTACAGCAACTTAAGGAAGTAGCCCTGCGCCTTCAGGACGATTTTTCCGATATAATCGTCTTAGGGACTGGCGGTTCAAGCCTGGGAGCTCAGGCTGTGTGTGCCCTAAAACCCTGGTCCTCACCCCGCCTTCATTACCTAGACAACATCGATCCTCACTACTTTCGAGGTCTATTCGAGACCATCAACCCGAGGACCACGGCCTTTCTTGTTATTTCCAAATCTGGCTATACCGCAGAGACACTTTTCCAGTTTATCGTCTGCCTGAAGAAATGGCAAAAAGAGGTGGGTGTAACTTCTTTGAAGAACCACTTTATTATCATCACTGAGGACACTAATTCTCCTTTAAAGAAACTGGCGGAGATGTATCACATCCCCTTCTTTCCTCACCACCCCAAGATCGGCGGCCGCTTTTCTGTCCTCTCTCTAGTGGGGCTCTTGCCTGCCATGATCGCCGGTATAAACGTTAACGAGATCCATGAAGGTGCAACGCGCGTCCTTGATAAGGTTCTTGATAGTCCTGACGCCAGCACCTTAGATCCTGCCCTGGGAGCAGCTTTTTGTTATAGGATGGACAGAGATTTTGGAAAAACCTCCATGGTCCTCATGCCTTATGTGGACCAGCTTTCTTCTTTCTCTCGATGGTACTGCCAGCTATGGGCAGAGAGCCTTGGTAAGAAAGGAAAAGGAAGCACCCCCATCGCTGCCAAAGGCACAGCTGACCAGCACAGCATATTCCAGCTCTTCCTGGACGGTCCCAAAGACAAGTTCTTTACCATTTTGGGCGTGGAAAATAGAGCGAAGGGCAACGTCGCCCTACCTGAATTCACTCAGCATCACCCTGGCCTGAAATTCCTAGAAAATATGCATATGGGAGATCTCATGGCAGCTGAACAACAAGCCACCATAGACACTCTTGTTTCTAACGGATGTCCCGTTCGCTTGATCGAGATGAAAGAGATAAACAGCTACTTTATGGGCGCTCTTCTTATGCACTTCTTCCTGGAAACGCTCTTCGCCGCTGACCTTTACAAAACCGACCCTTTTGGTCAACCGGCTGTAGAGGAGGGAAAGATCCTCACCCGCTCCTACATGGAAGGCTTCCGCAAAAATCTGTCTCCCTCAGAAGAAGGGCTCTAGAATGGGCGCTATCCGTCGCCTCCCCTCCCTCCTCATTAATCAAATCGCAGCGGGAGAAGTGATAGAAAGGCCGGCTTCTATTGTTATAGATCTGGTGGTAATTGGAATTGTTGCCAAAGCTTCTCACGTTAGAGTTTTTTTGCGAGGAGGGGGGCTT
>CAYXFG010000116.1:0-2330 GCA_964464225.1 uncultured Holosporaceae bacterium | reverse complement strand
CGGTGTACCAGGCTGTCCGCAAGACGCCATCTGCCAAGATTGATCGGGCCACCAAGACTTTTCAGGCCTTGCGTATCCATGTGAACCAAGAGCTTCAGGCCTTGGAGGCAGGCCTGCGCACGGCAGAAAAGATCCTTAAAGAAAAAGGCCGTCTCGTGGTGGTTTCCTTTCATTCCCTTGAAGATGAAAGGGTTAAGCTTTTCATGAATTTTCAAAGTGGGAAACGCCCTTCCCCCTCCAGGCACGTCCCCAGCACCTCTGCCGGATCTCACCCCTGCTCCTTCAAAATTCTCACCAAGAAGGCGGTGCGGCCTTCCGACCATGAAATCCTTGAAAACCCCCGAGCGCGCTCGGCACGCTTAAGAGCTGCAGAGCGGGTGGCCGGAGAGCCAGTGCCCTTTTCCTTCGAAGGAGTTTTCCAATGATGATGAGAAAGCCGGTGGGCGCCATCCTCGGATTTCCGCGGCTGAATCGCCTGGGAAGCCTTTTTTTCCTTGCCAGTTTAGGGTGTGGGATTATCCTTTATCACATGAAGTATAAAGTCTCCCTTGTGGAAAAGAATTTAAGAATTGTAAAGGCCAAGATTATTCACGAACGGGAGGCCATCCATATCCTAAGCGCTGAATGGGGATACCTGAACAGCCCCAGCCGTCTGCAGCAGCTTAATGAAAAGCTGCTCCACCTAAAGCCGGTTCCAGCCGTTCGTATTAAGGACCTGAAAGACCTGGAAGCCCCCTCCGAAGATGAAGGGGTTGTCCATGAATAATCTTGCTTCTCTTTACGGGCGCCCTCCGCTCAGCAGGGTTCAAGGGGTCTCGCTTGGAGAGCCTCACTTAATCTCGCTGGAAGCCTACAGGGGACGCATGGTGCTTGTGCTTATCTCCTTGGGTATGGCCTTTGTGACACTTTTAGCCAGATTGAGCTGGGTTATGCTTCTTAGCTCTTCTCCTTCCGCCCTTCCGAGAGCTCCCCTTCCTGTGGTCAGCCGGGCCACCATAGTGGACCGAAACGGCGAGGTGCTGGCAACCAATCTTATCACTTATTCGCTGGCAGCCCACCCAGGCAAAATAATCAATACCAGGGAAGCTGCCAAAAAACTGCACCTCATTTTCCCCGAACTTACACTCAAGAAACTATATCGTCTCTTATCCTCGCCTCGCCCTTTTGTATGGGTAAAAAGGAACCTCACGCCCCAACAGTATAATCAGGTCACCTACCAGGGGATTGTAGGCCTGACTTTTAAGAAAGAGCAAAAGAGGATCTATCCCCATGAGAAAACCACGGCCCACGTCGTAGGTTACACGGATGTGGATAGCAACGGGCTTTCCGGAATTGAACGAAAGTTCCAAAAACAACTCAGCTCTTCCTCCGAGCCCCTGCGCCTCTCTCTGGATCTGCGGGTTCAACATGTCCTAAGAGATGCCCTCCTGAAAGGGATGAAAGAATTCAGATCCCCCAGGGGCTGTGGGCTGGTCATGGACGTGAATTCCAGTGAGATCTTAGCCATGGTCTCGTTGCCGGACTTTGATCCCCACAAATCCAAGTCCAGTGAAGCTATTTTCAATGCCAGCACACTGGGTACCTATGAAATGGGGTCCTTATTCAAAATCTTCACCTACGCCATGGCCTTGGATTCAAAAAAAGTAGGACTGGATTCGGTCTTCGACGCAAGCCGCCCCCTCATGCTGGGGAACTTTCCCGTGAAAGATTATCAGGGCAAAAACAGGGTCCTGTCCTTCTCTGAGGTCTTTATGTATTCGTCCAACATTGGGGTCGTCAGAATGGCTCTTAAGGTGGGAGCTAAAAAACAGAAAGAATTTTTTGAAAAGCTTGGATTCTTCAAGCCTCTCGATCTTGAAATTGGGGAATTAGGAAGCCCCCAGTTTCCTAAATCCGACATCTGGAAAGATATAACCCTGGCCACCGTCTCTTATGGCTATGGCATGGCTGTAAGCCCTGTACAAATCTTGAACGGTGTCTCCGCCATCGTTAACGGCGGCATCCTCAGACAACCAACCCTTCTTTACCGCGATGCTCCGGCCCAGGGAAAAAGAATTGTGAGTTATGACACATCCCTCCAAATCAGAAAACTGATGCACCTGGTGGTCAAGCAGGGGTCTGGCAAAAGAGGAGACGCGCTGGGCTATGTGGTGGGAGGAAAGACCGGGTCTGCCAATAAAAAGGGGGATAAAGGATATGTAGCCCAAGGCAAGCACCGGGCTGCTTTTATCGCCGCCTTCCCCATGCATAAACCTAAATACATCGTCTTTGTTTTGTTGGATGAACCCCAGGGCCACGCCAAGACTTACGGCTTTTCCACCGGCGGATGG
>CAYXFG010000115.1:0-2384 GCA_964464225.1 uncultured Holosporaceae bacterium | reverse complement strand
AGTTTCTCAACAAGACATTTGCGCGAGATTCGAGCTTGTTATTCCGGACGCCCCAGACCCAGCGAAAGGAATTTCTAGAAATCAGAGTTCTTAAATGCGCCCCCCAGCGGGACGCTCAAGACCCTGGCTCCATGGCCTTTGTAGAGATTTATGATTTTAGCCATAGCCTTATTCCGCGTCTTGTTTTTCGGGGCTGGATGTCTTCGCAGTTTCCTTGGGTGTCTGCCTTAGACCACCCCCTGTATGATGTGTGGCTAGACAGATGCGAATGAGGCGCTGGGGCGAAAAAGCAGCCAGCAGCCTTAAGGCGGCTGGGCCCACGCCATGGCTGGGGGGCAAGCTTTCATGAAAGAAAGCCTTATAAAGCTGGTGCTCATAGATAGAGATGGGGTGATCAATTCTGCCGCACCAGGCGGCTATGTCTTGTCACCTCACGATTTCAATTTCTTGCCCGGGTCTGTGGATGCTCTGCGCAAGCTTCAAAATGCCTCACTCCCCTGGGCTGTAGTCACTAACCCGGGGGGGGTCGGCCGGGGCGTTATGACGGCAGAGTGTTTGGAGGCGGTGCACGCGCATATGCTTGAGGAACTCCGTGCCCAGGGAGTGCAGGCTTTGAAGTCCTCTATCTTCTGCTGCACTGACCACCCTGAGAAACCTTTTTCGCGGCGCAAGCCTAGTCCCCTCATGTTACAAGAAGCCATGGATTTTTTTAGAGTTACCCCTCAGCATACGGTGATGATAGGTGATGATATCCGGGATATGGAAGCGGCCTCAAGGGCGGGGGTGGCTTCTGTTCTCGTGCTGACGGGGCGTGGACGGCAAACCCAGCAAGATTTGCGTTTGAGCAAATTTGCGCCCCTCTTGGTCTGTGAGAACTTGGGTGCCGCCGTGGACTTTCTCTTGGGACATGGTCCTTCCTGTGTGAGGCCCTAGCTTACAAATTGCTTTACAGGAAGAGGAATTCTGACGTATTTTCCTCTTATGCCCTATCGCGATATTAAACCTGCCAACAAGAACCTTCCTGGTCGATCTCAAGTTATTATGGGATGGATCGGATGGGGAGCGGTGGGCGCCCTTTTCCTGGGGCTTCTGGCGTGGATTTTTTCCTAGATATTCTTTAAGGCCCCCCTGGGGTAGGCGATCCTTTAGGCGCACCCCGGGGCTGCGTCTTTTCTTTCCAGTTTTCCTGTTATCTGTTGTTTCTTCTTGCTCTAAAACCCTTTTTAGGAGCTTTCCCCATGTCTGAAAAATTTTCTTCGCCAGATGGCTATAAACCTATTTCCCCGACTTATGACTGGAGCGCCCAGGCTCGGGACAAACAAAGGATTCCTCCCGGGGATTGGACCGTATGGCTTATTTTGGCCGGCCGGGGTTTTGGGAAAACACGGGCTGGAGCTGAAACAGTGCGCCAGTGGGCCGAGTCTGGCCTGTATCGGCGATTGGCATTGGTGGCCGAGACCGAGGACGAAGCTCGGGTGGTCATGGTGGAAGGGCAAAGTGGGCTCTTGAATATCTGCCCCCCTTCTCAATGCCCCTCCTACACCTTGTCCCGTAATGATCTGGTTTGGCCCAACGGTGCCAAGGCCATGATCTATACGGCGGAGCGTTACAGAAAGCTTCGGGGCCCCCAATTTGATGGGGCCTGGGTGGATGAGTTAGCAAAGTTCCGCAATGCTCAGGAAGTATGGGACCAGTTGATGTTTGCCCTGCGCCTGGGCCCACTCCCTCGCGTTGTGGTGACCACCACGCCGCGCCCGTTGGGCTTGCTGAGGACCCTGATAGCATCTCCCGATACACACCTTACCCAAGGCAGCACCTATGAAAATCGGGCTAATCTCTCTCCCCGCTTTTTCCAGCACATTCTAGACAAATATGAGGGCTCCCCCTTGGGGGAGCAGGAGATCCATGCCAAGTTTTTGGGGGAGGAGCTGTGGGGCGGATGGCGTCCTCAGAGTTTACGCTATGGTAGCCCCTGGGCGCCAGCCGGTTCTTGTGAGGATTGATGGATTCTCTGGTTCAGAACCCGCTCTTCTGTGGGAAAGAGACCCGTTGCACGCACTGGAATTGGGGTCACTCGGAGACCGGTTGTATATACACATAAGAATCATCCCCGGGGGTGAGACCATTCACTTGAGGACGGGGTATGTAGGGCAGGACCGGCGGGAGTCCATAGTTCTCATAGTAAAAGTTTATTTTTCCACGGCTGTAAGCTTGGGGAGATAAGAGATACGAGCCGGCAGGGGCAGGTTTACGGGCGGTCCAAAGATTGCCTGGAAGAAGGCATGGGGCAAATATAAACCCGCCTGCTGGTTTTGAGCTTGTGCCATGCACACCATGTAGGGTTTAAAGAAATATTCTGAGAGTGTATGGGTGTGGAGCTGGGG
>CAYXFG010000114.1:1538-2442 GCA_964464225.1 uncultured Holosporaceae bacterium | reverse complement strand
GGAAAAAAGAACTGGCTGTCTTTGAAGAAGGTGATCAGGATGGCTCTTCCCAAGGAGAAGCCTACAACAGCTCCATAGCAGGAAGCCATGGGGACTTTATAAGAGAGGGGCGTAAACATACAGGATAAAAAGCAGCCCCCCAGACCTAGGGCAGGGAACGAGAAATACTTGCTTTTCTCGTTCCCTGCCCTAGGTCTGGGGCAGGGAACGAGAAAAGCAAGTATTTCTCCTTCCGTTTTCTAGAAACATTCCCTGGGGTAGATAGGGAGTTTAGCCAGCGCCAGACCCGAGAGATACAGATACCGACGGCGATGAGGAAAGAGGCGGCTACGGCTGCTCCTCCCAGGTCTTCCCACGTGTGGAATCCGTTGGCCACAAGGGCCCAGCCGTAGGATCCTGCAAGAAGGGGAAAAGAAAACAGAAGGGCTTTAGAACGTGTTGTGCACAGCAACCACCCCCAGAAAACCAGGAAAAACTGGTAGTGCCCACTGGGAAACGCCCATTGCCCCTCCAGGTGCCCTGGGAGCGGGATGCGCCAGTAGGCCTTGAGATGCATATTAAGGATCATGGAAGATAAGGAAATATAAAGAAGGGAAGTAAAGAGGGGACGTTTCGCTACCCAGTACCCGGTAACGGCTGCCGGTAACAATAGGATTCCTTTGCCAGGAAGGAGGAAGAGAGTTTTTAATAGAATCATGCTACATTCCTTTTTTTCATTTATTACCTTAAAAGAAAGTTTAAATAAACAAAAAAATAAATTTTCAGGCTGCCAGTGATAAAAAGGGCCCCCTGTCATTGACAGGAAACGTTATACCTTCTAAAAACTATAGAACCCCATAGCGTGGAGGGGTGGCTGAGAGGCTGAAAGCGGCGGTTTGCTAAACCGTTATACGGATGAAAATCT
>CAYXFG010000114.1:0-1528 GCA_964464225.1 uncultured Holosporaceae bacterium | reverse complement strand
CGAATCCCTCTCCCTCCGCCATTCTACGTTCTTTAGAGTTAGGGCGGAAAACCTGGGCGCCTTAGGGCTGGGAGCGTCGACGCGGCACAGAAGCCTCCAGAGAGCTTACAAATTCACCCTTTTACTCCCTCCCTATCTCCCCTTCCACATTTTCCTTTCCTGATACATAGGCGCGCCCTTCGCCCCAACGGGCCATCAATTTTGGCTAATGTTTGTGATGCGTTAGCTGAAGGGAGAAGGCCCAGCCCATAGAACCATCTTCTGGTCCAGCCAGCCGCGCAGGGATAGCGTTATCGTTCTTTATGAAAGGGCCGCCCCGTCCATGAGGGGGCTTCTCTTTTAGGGTGCTTTCTAATCTAGGGGCCTGACCATAGGCTAGGCCTTCGCAGGTTTCAAACGCCTTACTCTGAGGGAAATAAATCCTATGAGTAAACAGGAAAGTCTTATCAGAAACATAAAGGCTATTGGAAAAAATAAGAAGGCAATGTAGTATAAAAGCATAGAGAAAGTCTCTACTTTCTCCTTAACAACCGAGGGAACCGGCGTGAAAAGATATCTAAGCCTACTTTTACTTCTAAATACATTTTCCATTTATGCCTCACAATATTGCTCCATAACATTGGGGAGTGAGCTGGCGAATAAGAGGCTTTTCAACTTTGTGTCTGAAGCGGTAAACCAGGCCTGGGGAGATGCAAACCGGGAGAGGATGGACGCCTTCCTGCACATGGAGGGTGAGGACTTAGATAAGGCTCTTAGCGACAAGATAATGCAAATAGAAGGTTTTAAAGCAAATCCAAAAAGCCGCCCGAGCACAGCCCCTGCGGCCTTAGATAAGAAAAAACGGACTCCCACCAAGCGGGGGACCTCCAGAGGCACAGACGAAGAGGAAGAACTGGCAAATATTTTATCTGCGAGGGATCGATATGAGGAGCCCACCGAGCGTCCTGGGAAGTTTCAATCTTTGCCTCCGCGCCCCCAAGCTCTCGATCCTCTCCAGGAGAGCTTGCTTGAGGCCAAATCAGTCCTTCAAAAAAAGAATTCTCGAAAGAATAAGCCTTCTCTGGAGGCAGCCCTGAACAACCTCATGCTGGATGAAAAAAGTGCGGCTATGAAAAAGGTGAATGACCTGGGTAAAGCCGGGATCGTGAAAGTCCATGGCTATTTTGAGGGCGTAACAGTTGGGGAGCCCTACCATTTGACCTTGTGCTATAAAGATGCACCTTTACCTGCAAGGTCAACTTTTCAGACCTGTGAAGCCATTGGGCAGTCCCTGGGCCTTGGAAAAGCTGCCTTGAAGACCTATTATTCTGTTTCTCTCCTCCAGGAAGCAAAACTTAAGAGAATTGAACGGTGGGATAAATTTATAGTCGCCCTCGTAGAGTTTCCTCAAACCCTGCCTGCCCCGCACCCTCTCCCCTTTCGCAGGGACAGAGAACGCCAAAATGGCTTTCCTTCATCGCCCCCCCTTGATCGGAGCGACTCTATAGTTTCAGGGGATTCTGGGGATGGGGAGCTAGGGCGCCCACTC
>CAYXFG010000113.1:0-2479 GCA_964464225.1 uncultured Holosporaceae bacterium | reverse complement strand
CGGTCCAAACCCACCACCCCCGCTGACACACCCGCCAAGGTAGATTCTATGAAGCGCGTCCTTTCTTTTAAGGCCTGATTAACTTCCAGAAGGTGTTTCTGCTGGGTGTTTATCTTGTGAGCCATGCGGTTGAAAGAGCGACTGAGAAAATAGAATTCATCTTTCTGTTTTTGAGAAAGGAATAGCTCGGGAACCCGCGCTGATAAATCGCCCAACCGGATTCTTTCCGAGGCCCCCATCAGACTTTGGATAGGTTTCACAAACTGGTCAGCCATTAAAAGACCTATCCACACGGCCACCAACAAAAGCAGCAAAGCTACCGCTGAAAATAAGAAGATAACGATCAGCTCAAAACCCGTACGCTGCCCCTCGAGAAAACTGTACTCCTTTAAGATGTCTTCAGAGCTTTGAAAATGCCCCAGCACCGAAGGATCCACACGTCTTCCTACAAACAAATAGGAGTCTGTATGGGGAATACGAACGAGGGCACGCACCCGGTCATGGTAGCGGCTATTTAAAAGGGCGACCCTCCCCTTTCTAGATTCCAAGAGGGCATGCTCGGGAACAGGCTCGAACTGAAGGGCAAAGGTGGTGGCCGAACGTGCAAGCACACCCTGGGTCGGGCTGAAAATAATAGCCTCGGTCAAAGACCTCAAAGACGCCATGAGCGTAAGATAGTGGCTAAGGGCCTCTCTATCGCCCGTCAATTGGGGAAGTTTCTGACAGAGGTCGTGCATCATCAGGCTAGCATCTTTCGCCACCAGGGCCTGATGTTCATGCAGATAGGATTTGGCTACCTCCACAGATTCTTTGAGAGCACGGCGCACACGTTCGCTGAACCAGTCTTGCAGTCCAAAGTGAAAGAAGGTTACCGAGAAAAGTGTCATAATAATAGCGGGCGCCACGGCTAAAGCACCGAAAAGAAGGGTGAGCCGCACATGGATGCGAGAGCCAGCAATTCCACGGCGCCTTCTCGCCCACAGCTCCACCAGTTTTTTAGCTATCAAAACCCCGAAAGCCAGAAAAATGGCGATATCACACCCAAGGATAACGATAAGGTTTCTAGGCCTCAAGCCGAATAGAGAGGCTCCGCTTAGAAGCCCAAAAGTGACCACCCCAAAGACGACTGCCAGCAAGGCAAGTGCAAAAGAAATTTTGCGACTCGTACGCTCAAACCCAGGGGGCTTTTCCACGCCCCAGGCCCGCGCCAGGCTTTCCAAGAAAAGAGGCCATTTTCTAGGCAACACGCGCCACATCCTCTAGAGAAGAAAAGTATTCCCGAACCAAGGAAACCAGTTCGGTTGGTGTTTCCCCTTGGTTAACCCTCACGCGAAATTCAGCAGAATTCCTCAGCCCCTTGCTGTACCAGCCCAAGTGTTTACGCGCCATGCGTACCCCCGTAAATTCCCCGTAATGTTCCATGAGGCTATCCAGATGTTCCAATATGGTGGCTTCCTGTACCTCTCTCGAGGGGTCAGGCATCTTCTGACCCGTCTTTAGATAGTGCAGGACCTGACCCAGAAACCAGGGGCGTCCATAACTCCCCCGCCCAATCATAACGCCGTCAGCACCCGATTGTTGCAAAAGTTCCCTTGCATCTTCCTCAGTTTTCACATCCCCATTCCCCAGGACGGGAATGGACACCGCTTCCTTCACATTACGTATGAATTTCCAATCCGCAGTTCCATTGTACAACTGACATCGGGTGCGGCCATGAACTGTAATCATCTTGATGCCGCAGTCCTCAGCGATCTTCGCCAGTCGCGGAGCATTGAGGCTGGAATTATCCCAACCCATGCGCATCTTCAGCGTCACGGGTACGGACACGGCCTTCACGGTGGCCTCCAGAATCTGAGCGGCTAGCTTCTCGTCCCGCATAAGGGCTGAGCCTGCATGGCCATTAACAACTTTTTTGACAGGACATCCCATGTTGATGTCAATAAGAGCAGCCCCCCTATCCACGTTCAACCGAGCAGCCTCGGCCATGACTTCGGGTTCACACCCCGCTAACTGTACGGCCATGGGATATTCCTCGGGTATGTGGCGAGATTTTTGGAGAGACTCCCTGGTTTCCAAAATCATGGCACGACTTGCAATCATCTCAGAAATCACCAGGCCTGCGCCATGTCTCTTAACAAGCTGACGGTAAGCAGCGTCAGTAACCCCCGACATGGGTGCCAAAACCACATTTGAATCCAGCGATACTGAGCCTATCTTGATACGCATATTTTTCCTCTATCTGCGGGCGGCATTGTGCTCTGCTTTCAAAGGATTTGCAAGTTTACCCCTAAACATTACCCCATCCCTAAACGATAGAGCTAACAGCTCCTGGACGCACAGTCTGCCCTCACAGCCTCAAAGGCGTTCGGAAAGGAAAATAGCCACACGGCACGCCGCCTTTATGGCTTTCTTAAAGCCTTTGTTTCGACGGTTGCGCCCTGCTTGTTGATAAAGAGCGCTCTGAGAGCGATGGTTTTCC
>CAYXFG010000112.1:0-2480 GCA_964464225.1 uncultured Holosporaceae bacterium | reverse complement strand
CGTAGGTGCCCGCCGAACGTGCAATCTGCCCACCCTTCTTCACCTTCATTTCCACATTATGAATAATGGTTCCCACGGGGATTCGGCTTAGGGGCAGGGCATTTCCCACTTTGATGTCGACATTCTCACCCGACACAACGGTGTCTCCCACAGACATACGCTGAGGCGCCAAGATATAGGACAGCTGCCCATCTGCATACTTTATGAGTGCAATGTAGCAGGTGCGGTTGGGATCATACTCTATACGCTCCACCACGGCTGGTATATCAAATTTTTGCCTTTTAAAATCAACCAGGCGGTAAACTTTGCGTGCACCCCCGCCCATGGCTCGGGAAGTAATTCTTCCGTAATTGTTGCGTCCCCCCGTCTTGGAAAGGCCCCGGGTGAGCTTCTTCAGAGGCTTCCCTTTCCACAGCTCGGAGCGGTCGACCGCCACCAAGTGGCGCGTTGAAGGAGTTACCGGGTTAAAAGTCTTTAATGTCATTTTAGACTCCCACGCTTACATCGATGGTGTGGCCCGCTTTCAAGCGCACAATGGCCTTTTTAAAGTCCGAGCGCTGTCCCCGCTTGCCTTTGAAAATCTTGGCCTTTCCCGGAACATTGATTATGTTCACAGAAAGGACATCGACTTTAAAAATTTGAGCAACCGCCTGCTTAACCGAAAGCTTGGTGGCCGCAGGAAGGACACGAAAGCTGTACTGGTTAAACTGTGATAAGAAGGTAGCTTTTTCCGTTATGACCGGCGACTGAATCAAGTCGTAAGCGGCTTCTCTCACGGTGATGTTCTTTTCTTTACTCATGACAATCTCGCTTCCAAGTGATGAACGGCGTCCTTTGACAGAATCAAGGTTTTACATTTCAAAATGCTCAACACATTGGCACCCTGTTGGGGTAAACAATGCACGTTGACAAGGTTGCGAGAGGCCCGCAGAAAATTCTCGTTAACAGAAGACCCATCAATGAAAAGGGGAGACACCCATCCATTCTCGGAAAGATGAGAGCTCAAAAGCTGGGACTTGGGAGTTTTCAGATCAAAATTCTCCAATATCACCAAGGCGCCCTCTCTAGCCTTAGCGGCCAACACACAGCGAAGGGCCAACTTTCTAACCTTTTTGGGCAAATCAAAAGAATGGTCGCGCACGTGAGGGCCGAACACCACCGCTCCGCCTCTCATGTGAGGCCCACGCAGAGACCCCTGGCGGGCGCGCCCCGTACCTTTTTGCTTGTGAGGCTTTCTTGTAGTCCCGCTCACCGCCCATATTTCTTTGGTTTGATGGTTGCCAGACCGAGCCTTAGCCATCTGCCAACGTACCATGCGATGGAGGATGTCGGGACGCACGTCCCCCTCAAAGATACTGGAGGATAATTCCAGAGATCCTACAACTTCATTCTTAATATTTTTGACTTCACACTTCATTTAAACGAATCCCTAACCTTTGAAAGGTTTTTTGACAGCATCTTTTACTGCAAGCAGAGAACCTTTATGGCCGGGCACCGCACCTCTTAGGAAAAGAAGGCCACGCTCCGCATCCAATTCAACAACTTTTAAGTTTTGAATAGTTACCTGTTCATTGCCCAGATGTCCAGCCATTTTTTTACCTTTAAACACTTTTCCAGGGTCCTGCCTCTGCCCCGTAGCCCCCAGTGAGCGGTGACATACGGAGGCACCGTGGGAGGCCCGGTTTCCACCGAAGTTGTGCCGCTTCATGGCCCCTGCAAAACCTTTACCCAAAGAAGTTCCCACCACATCAACAAACTGGCCGATCTGAAAATGATCTACCCTCACCTCGGTTCCCACGGGCAGAAGAGAGCTATCATCTACCCGGAATTCCTTCAGCTTTTTAAAAGGTTCCACGTTAAGCTTGGCATAATAACCTTTTACCGGCTTCTTCATGGACTTAACACGACCCTGGCCATACCCCATTTGCAAGGCGTTATAACCATTTTTAGCCCTATCTCTCTGGGCCACCACCTGACAGCGGTTTACCTGGAGGACAGTAACAGGCACCTGCTCACCCGTGTCGGTAAACAACCGTGTCATGCCTAATTTCTCTGCAACTATTCCCGTACGCATGGCAAATCCCTATAGTTTAATTTCCACGTCCACCCCAGAGGCCAGCTCTAACTTCATAAGAGCGTCCACGGTCTGAGGCGTCCAATCCACAATATCCAAAACCCGTTTGTGAGTCCTGATTTCAAACTGTTCCCGCGACTTTTTATCGATGTGCGGCGAACGGTTTACAGTAAACTTCTCAATGGCCGTGGGCAAGGGAATGGGACCTCTAACCAAAGCTCCTGTCCGCCTAGCGGTATCCACAATTTCATGAGCAGACTGATCAAGCATTCTATAATCATACGCTCTAAGGCGGATTCTAATCTTTTGGCCTTCCATTTTTACTCCTCAAGCAACCAGCACGACATGTGTCAGCTATTCTATAATTTTAGTAACGACGCCAGCGCCGACGGTACGGCCGCCCTCT
>CAYXFG010000111.1:0-2494 GCA_964464225.1 uncultured Holosporaceae bacterium | reverse complement strand
AGGGCACTCTGCAGGTCAAGGTTGGCAGCCACCACCGAAGGAACAGAGTGCTCTTGAGCAGACAGAGAAAGAGCCTCCCCAGAGGCACGGCTGATAGCGCCTTTGGCTTCGCCCATAAGAAGAAGCCCCGCGGCCACGTCCCACACTTTCAGATCCTCTTCAATGTACCCATCAGCCCGGCCCGCCGCAACGTAAGCCAGGGCCAGAGCTGCAGAACCCATCATACGTACGGCTGCCCTGCTGTCATATAAGGCCCCAAGGCGTTGAAAAAATCGAGCTCGGCTCCCTGGACTTTGTGAATGATGGCCGGTCACTATCAAAGTGTCTTCCAATTTCTTTCTGCCAGCGACCAAGAGCTTTTGATGATTCATAAAAGCGCCCCCGCCTTTCTCAGCCCAGAAAATCTCGTCCAAAAGCGGGTCGTATACCACGGCGTGAGCGATATTCCCGCGAGCCATATGGGCTATAGAGATACAAAAACCAGGCAGGCCATGTAGAAAGTTGCTTGTACCATCCAGGGGATCGACGATCCAAATATTCTCTTTGTCCGCTCCTTCAAGGGCGCCAGACTCTTCCATGATAAAGCTAAAATCTGGCCTTCCTTTCTCCAGCTCAGACTTTATGATTTTCTCTGCTTTTCTATCTGCGCTGGAAACGAAATCGCCCGGCCCTTTTCGAGAAACCTGCAGCTTCTCAATCTCACCAAAGTCTTTGACCAGTGAGCGAGCTGCTTTGCGAGCAGCTTCAATCATGACATTCAGGGTGGCAGACCGGGTGAGAACGCGCTCTCTGTGCATTAATCCTTAGCCTTTTCCACGTAAGATCCTTCTTCGGTATTGATGACAACCCGCATGCCTGAGGTAATGTGCGGCGGCACCATGATACGACGACCATTCTCCAGAATGGCCGGCTTATAGGAAGAGGAAGCCGTTTGACCTTTTATTACAGGGTCAGCTTCAGCTACTTCCAAAACCAGCGTCTCTGGCAGTCGAATCGTTAAGGCGGTGCCCTCATGGGAACAGACAGTCACCATCATACCATCTTTTAGAAAATCCACCTGGTCTCCGATGAAGTCGCCCTGCAGAACAATTTGTTCGTAGGTCTCGCTATCCATGAAAGTGAACGCATTACCTTCCGAGAACAAAAACTGATATTCTTTTTCCTCCAGATGGACTTTTTCCACTGTCTCCGTGGAACGGAAACGTTCATTAAGCTTGGTGCCGCCCTGAAGGGCCTTGAGCTCCACCTGCAAGTAAGCGCCGCCTTTGCCGGGCTTGGTGTGAACCGTTTTAACCGCTACCCAAAGCTGTCCCTGATGGTCAATCACGTTGCCGGGGCGTATAGCATTTCCTGAGATTTTCATAATTCACCTGGTATGTTGGGAAGGCTTCCTGAAAGCAGGGGTCAATTTTTCTGATAGATACGAATAATCTTATCTATCAAATCCAAGGCTTCCTGTCGAGGACGTTGAAAAATGTTACGCCCTATAATGGAACCGAACCCGCCCGCCTGGGCAATGGAACGGGCCTCTTCTTCTACTTCAGTTGCCTTCTTGGAGTCCCCCCCTGAAAAAATAACAATACGTCGGCCAGCGAAAGCGCAGGTCACAATGTACCGAAGACGGTCCTCCAGGGAACTGTGTTTTATCCCACAAGATTCAATGTTTTGTTTGTCCTGTCTTATTTCTATATGGGCGGAGGGTATTTTCACCTTGACCAGATGCGCTCCTAAAAGACAAGCCATGTGGGCACCATAACCCACCACATCAAGAGCTGTTTCCCCTTCTTTGGACAAAGCTTCTCCTCTCGGATAAGACCATACCACCACCAGAAGCCCCGCCTGTTTGGCCTGTTCAGAGAGCAGAGAAAACTTCTCTATAAGTTGGTTATTGGCTGAAGAGCCTGGGTAAAGGGTGTAGCCGATGCCAATGCAGCCTAGACGCACCGCCTGTTCCACCGAAGCGGTGAGCGCCTGGCTGAGGGGGCCATGGGAAGAAAGGGCATTGCCGCTGTTGATTTTGAGGATGGTGGGCATGCGCTGGTGGCAGGCCTTGTGGATCAGCTCCAGCATGCCAACGGGAGCTGCAAAGGCTGAGAGCCCCCCTTCTACAGCCAGCTCCAGATGGTAAAAAGGATCGTAGGCCTCGGGGTTAGACGCAAAACTGCGTGTGGGTCCATGCTCAATCCCTTGGTCCACCGCCGAGATAAGAAGCTTGCCCGTTCCCGCCAGACGGCCTTGATTAAAAAGTATTTTCAGATTTTCTATGACCCCCTCGGAAGCAGAGGGGTAGTTGTTAATGATAGCGCTTATGGACATGAATCTTACCGTTCCTGTTTTATGGTCCCTGCGCCCCATAAAAAGGAGCCCCTGGCAAATGGAAAGGAACCGCATGCCTTTCCTAAAGCTTTCTAAAACCTCCAGACTCCAGCCATCATGTGCTGAGCATGGGCAGAGCGGCAGAGAAAATTCCCTCAAAGTGGTGGAGGTGAACGGG
>CAYXFG010000110.1:0-2503 GCA_964464225.1 uncultured Holosporaceae bacterium | reverse complement strand
CGCGCTTCAAATGAGCCTGTGGCTGCGGCCCCTAAAAAACTCTCTTTAGACAGTTTCCTGGAGGAGCTTTTCCAAGGTGAGAGGGATGCCCAAGAGGGCCTCGATCAGCTAAATGGCATGTGTTTAGCGCTCGGGGATGGCCGGCAGGTCGCGTTTGGACATTATTGGTTAGGCTATCTCTATGATTTTCTCTCCGCCAAAGATAAAATCTCTCACGCGCGCTCCCTGGGCCACTGGTGGGCGGCCTTGCTTAATGCCCATGAGACCGCGGAAAAAAAACTGAAGGAAAAGTTAGGAGATGCCTTTGAGCGCTTGCCTCTGCCTGTGGAAGAGTTCTCACACAAATGCATGTGTTGGTGGCTCACCCCCCCCAAAAAAGACCTGGTTTTTTTCGACTTCCTGGGGTGTGGATCGCACCCTCACGACCCCTGGTGGAATTGTGCTTGCCTTTGTGGTGGGTTTTCCACGCGGCTGGAAGGCGAAGCTTGTTTAGAAAACTTTGGAAAACTGGGGAGGCTAAGTGGCGGGTGCTGTGGGTGTGTAACAAGCCGTATTTGCACCTACACTGGCGTAGCTTTACTGGATGTCGCCACGTACCTAGGATCACAATCTCTATCCTGGATAGGAGGCCTGGCCGCGCTCTCCGGAGGCATTATCAGCACCGCTACGCTAAAATGCCAGCCGTCCCACCGGCAGGGCTCTCCAAGGGAACGACATGCCTCTAGCCTGCAAGCTATAAGAGACATGATGGCTGAAGGAGATTATGGAGGCATAAAAGCAAGCATATTAGACCAAGGCGACCTGCTTCATATCCCCGAGGTTTTGGTTACCTGCGTCGCCACAAACGAGGTATCCCTGGTGCAAAATTTCTTTTCAGAGCTCAATCACCAAGATAAAAATACCCTCAAATCTCTGACCTCCACGTACGTGAAGGAATTAGAAAGAAGCAACGGCCTTAGAAAACTAGCCACGTTAGCATGGCACCTTTATGGCCTGAACGGTAGACGCCTTGCGGACTATCTTCGTCCTGGCTCCACGGATCCAGATAAGGCTGACGAAAATTCCCAAGCGCTCCTCGTGCCCACTGAAGTCCCTCGCCCGCGTTCTTCAGGTACTTCCAACGTTTCTGCAGATCCAGTCGAGCTTTTTAACCATTTCATGGATGACATCTTTGAGGCTCAGGACCCTGGGAAAGGTGTCAACAAGCTTTATAAAATGGCAAGTGACTCCAACATAGAAGAAGCCAAAAGGGCCCAATTTACCCTGGCACAACTTTATAAAAGAATCCCCTACCATGAGATGCCCGCCGCCCGGGCTTTGAGTGTTGGCTTCCTGGTGAGGGCAGCCCAAGCCAGTCACGCACAGGCTAAAACCCAGCTTTCTCAGGTCAAATCCTCCTATCTGGTGGATTCTTCTTTGGCAGAAAAGGGTCTGGGGGAAAAATGCAAATGCTGGTGGTGCAAGCCTGCTTCTGAAAACCATAAAACAAAATGTTTCGATGTCTGCGGATGCGGCGCCCGCCCCCATAACCCTTGGTGGCAATGCAACGCGGCCCTTTGTGGCTGCCAAACGCGCTACACCATAACTGAATTAGCGACTCAGGCCTCAACAGTGGGCGAAGGCTGCTCCTCTCTGGCGTGCTCTTGTGTCAGCACCAGCGGTACTTTGCTGGGAACCATTGGACTCGTTATAGACCAGGTTCTTCCCAATCCCATCGGCGAACTGGCGCTGGCCTCAAATATATTGATCAATTATGGAGCGCTCGGTGTCAATTCCTCCGATCCCAGGAGAGCAAAGTCCTCCAAAGGCGAAGCCATGGAGGACCCCTTGGATGTCATGAATCAGGGTATACAACGTATTTAAACGAGGAGCTATCCCAGATAACACAAGAAAGTCTTATAAAGGAGACCTCTTCTTTTAATGAGAAAACTTTTCTTATTTTAAACTCGAAATATTTCAGGGGTTGTGTAAAATGAAGGGGTTTTTTGTAAGAGAATAGAATGAAAACAGTCCTAAATTTTAACGTTATCTTAAAAAGTGTTTTGCCCCTTATGTTCCTATTGTTTTTCCAGGAGAATAAGGCAAGTACGTTGGGAGAGGAAATTATTACCAAAGAACCCTTTCCTTCACTCTCCACTCCTCTAAAGACGAATTGATATCCACAAGTATGATGCAAAGCGATCTTATGAGACAGGTTTTATGCCTGGATGGGGGAGGGGTGCGCGGTGTCTTTACAGCAACTATTTTAAAGAACCTTCAAAAAGAACTTCCTCAGAACATGAGGATATACGACTTCTTTAAAGGAAGAATCACAGGAACATCGGCTGGTTCTATGATTGCGGCAGCCCTTACTGTTCCCCGTCATAAAGTGAATGGAGAATTTGTGGAGGGCCCTTATGAGCCTAAAGAAATAGCTGATTTCTTTGAAGAAATGGGAGAGAAAGTTTTTGGGGCTGAAGTAGCTAAGGGTTAATGATGAGAGGATTTGTACCAGGATTTAAGC
>CAYXFG010000109.1:0-2540 GCA_964464225.1 uncultured Holosporaceae bacterium | reverse complement strand
CTTCCAGGGAGAGCGATGGGCCGTTGTCTTCTGGCGAGAAAGGGCTGGCTGAAACAGCTGAGAACATCAGGGCGCAGGTGACGTCCTTAGGGGTCGGGGCGGATCCCTGTTATGAACGGATATTCACCCTGTTGGCGCAGTTAGAGGATCCTTTAAACCAATTTTTGGAGACGAATCTTGTAAATGAACAAGATCCTATCTTAAGAGCACGTCGCCACAAGCTTCTGTTCAAGGTTAAGGAAGCTTTTGAGCTGGTCCCTTATTTGCCGCGTCTCTTAAGGTCTCGTAATTAGTTGGACGAGTTTTCCGCCTTTAGAGCGAGCGCCTGCCTTCAGAAAAACCCAGCGAAGTGGTGATGAGTCCAAGATCAGATACGTCTTCATTCCGAGCGGCTTGAGAGACAGAAAATAATCGAAGGAGCGCTGAGTCTTGAAACTTGAGGCCATCGCCCGCAGAAGGGGCCGTAAAAATTCCATAAATTCCCTCAGGCGCTTCCACCTGGTGGTATGAGGGGTGAGGGAGGGGCGCAGGTCTGTCACTGTGCGCTGCAAAAGCCTCAAGCCGCTCCAGGGGAGAAGGGGGAAGAACCATGGAGGGTGCGGGGTCGTGGGATTCCTGGTAGAGTTTCTCCATTTGGCTCAGCATCTTGGCGCTTTCTAGGATTTCCAGCGCTCGCAGCATGTACCGGCTGTGACAGTCTCCTCCCTCTTGAACAGGCACCTCAAAGGACAGCCCTTCATAATAGTCGTAAGGGCAGTCTTTTCTTAGATCGGCCGGAACCCCACTGGCACGGAGAGAGGGGCCTGTTAGCCCATGGGCCAGCGCCTCTTTTTTGTTGAGCACTCCTAAATCTCTGCAGCGATCCTTGACCACAAAGTGCGATAGAAAACGTAAAGCATGGCCCCCCGCTGCCTGCGCTTCCTTCACCATGGCTTTAAGATTTTTAAGTATCAGAACTTTGTCTCTCTTGAAAGAGAGGAAAGGATAAAGGGGAGAGACCTTGTTTTCCAGGCAAGACCAGACCAGGCTTTGGAGGTAATCCAAGGAGTACGATATCCTGGTTTCAAAAGGCCCGCAGGCCAAGATCCTGGACAAATCTGCAAAGAGGCTGAGATGATTGAGGATGCGCTCTGCCTCCGCAGCCATCATGCGCATGTAGACCATCCCCGGATCGGGTTCCAAGTCCCACAAAGTTTCATAGCTTAGGATCCAAGGATAAAGAAGTGTTACCCGGGGTGGCCGATGCGGCTCTTTGTTGGAAAGTGCACTCCCTATCTTGTGGTAAGGAATCTTCGCCAGGCCATCTTCTGGGGCTGACACAGAGGAGAGGGGCACGAAGGTTTTCACATGGGTCCCCAGACTTTCCAGAAGGAACGTGGAGGCTGAAAAAGGGTCCTTATACAGACGTACGGTTTCGGGCGACCCAGGGCTAAAGGCCGAGAGTCGTCGGGTTTTAGAAGGAGATGTGTGGGAGGCGGTCATGGGCATGTAGACTGGGGCAGGCGCAGCTGTCGCAAGTCGGGGTGCCCCAGGAAGCTGAGGTTTTTTTGTGGTTTGCCCTCCAAGGCGCTTTGGGTCATTGCGCTTTGCTCCAGGGGAATGGCGGAAAGAAAAAGCCCACTCAGAGAGGCCACAGGCCCCTGGACTCTTACCTCTAGGAAAAGTTTGCCTTTGAAAGGGAGGCTGCACAGCAGATAAAAGAGCGTTCCGCAAAGCCCCCCTCCAGGTGCATAACGGATATCCAGAAGCTGGTCGTAAAGATGATGCGGGTCTGTTTTCAAGAAAGAGACCGTGCTCTGTAAGTCACAGGCCGACAGCATTACAAGAGGAAATGAGGAGGTGTTCCCTGAAAGGACCTTCGAGGCTTCTAAGTCCAAAAGGAGGGTGTGCGCTTGGTCCGGGTCAGTAACCATGAAAAACCTAGAGCGGACGCCGGTTCAAAGGCGCCCGCATGAGAAAAATGGAAATGCCCAGGCAGCTTAAGATCATGCAGGTGATGAGGAAATCTTTTAGGCCTAGAGAAGGGGTCTGCTGCAGCCAAGGCACTAAGAAGACAAAATGGCCCAAGGTGACCAAGGCGCTGAGAGATCTCAAAATTAAAAAGGGTGTCCATGGGGAACCGGCTTTCTCGGGGAAAGCGGGACGGTCCATGCCCCTGAAGTCAGGACGGCAGTTTTCATCAGGAAAAGGGGTGGGTGTCATCGAACTCTATCTGCTCCCTAAGATCGAATTCTATCCCTTCTGTTCTGGAAGTCAATGGCATGGGGGCCGCATAGGTGGAGTGGTGCCGTTGGAGAGAATCGAACTCTCGACCTCACCCTTACCAAGGGTGTGCTCTGCCACTGAGCCACAACGGCCAATCAAAGAACCCTGTCTCAATTTCCCTGAGACCAGGCAGAGGCCCTCAGACAAGCGCTTCTCTGGGTAAACGGGCTGACTCCTTGGCCAAAATAATGGCGGGAGTGACGAGACTTGAACTCGCGACCTCCGGCGTGACAGGCCGGCGCTCTAACCAACTGAGCTACACCCCCGGGTTGTCC
>CAYXFG010000108.1:0-2586 GCA_964464225.1 uncultured Holosporaceae bacterium | reverse complement strand
CTAGCTGCCCTGTGAAAAGCTCGGTTTGGGGACTGTGGCCTATGGCTATGAACACCCCTTCTGCTTCCAGAGTCTCGGTTTCTCCTGTAACTACATTCTCAACCACGACGCCGGTGACGGATTTTGGATTTTCTTGTCCTAGTATTTTCTGCACTCTCCTATCTCCCAGGAAAGAGACCTTCGGGTGGGAAAAAAGTTTGTCCTGCATGACTTTCTCTGCCCTCAATTTCTGGCGCCGGTGGAGTAGGGTCACCTCTGAAGCATGATGGGTGAGATACAAGGCTTCTTCAACAGCCGTATTCCCCCCTCCTACGACCACCACTTTTTTATTTCGAAAGAAGAAGCCGTCACAGGTGGCACAGCCGGAAACGCCATAGCCCTGGAAAGCTTGCTCGCTTTCCAGCCCCAGCCACTTGGCCTTGGCGCCTGTTGCAATAATAAGGGTTTGAGCCTCATAAATCGTGCCACTATCGCCCCAACATTTAAAGGGGTAACCCGCGAGATCGACTTTAAGGATATGGTCATAAATCTGTTCTGTGCCCATGCGGGCGGCTTGCTTCTTCATCTCTTCCATAAGGGCGGGCCCTTGTACGGCATGCTCAGTGCCCGGCCAATTCTCCACGTCTGTGGTAATCATCAGCTGACCCCCTACCTCGTTGCCCAGAACCTGAACCGGGGAAAGACCTGCGCGAGCGGCATAAATGGCTGCGGTGTGACCGGCGGGTCCGCTGCCAATAATAAGAACTTTGCACTGTTTAATCATCTGTTTTTCTAGAGAATGAGTGTTGTAAGACCCTTACCATAGAATGAGTCTGCCCAGATGTAAATGGGCAGTTGTTGGCCTTTCTCCTGGGGCACTACCTACGAAGAAGTATTGACGAGAAAATGCCGCCGGAAGAGCTGTCCGCAAGCTATTGAAAAGAGCAAAAGAAAGGCGTCTTGGACATAGAACCATCCCAGATTATTCCTTAGAAATTCCCCATTCTTTAGAGCCAGGAACAAAAAACCCATTAAAAGAACAAGATATAGCCCAAAATAAATGTTGAGCTCTCTCCAGAACACCCGCGGCAGGCTTGAAGGCTTGACTCTTTCTCCTGGGTGGCTGGATAAGGAAATGATATGGAAGATTAAACGCCTTAGCAGCCAAAAGGCAGGAATACTCCCAGCGGCAAGAAGGAGAAGAGAACTCCAGACCCAAACCAGGTTGCTAGTAGATTTCGCGAGAATAAGGCCCGCCAGCATGCTCTGTATTAATAGGAGGGTTAACATTCCAGTCTTGGACAGAGCGAAGGCTGCTACGTAAAGAAATAAAACAGGCCTGATATTCCCGGCTATCCAGGGCACGCTGTGCCCGGCATATGCTGCGTAACGAACGCCTGCGACCATAATAAAAGCATGCGAAATGCTCATAAGGGCAGGAGATAGCACCATAAAAACACCTGCCGTGAAGTCTCCTTCAATCATTATCCTGGCGCGGCCTAGCGCCTGAAAAGGGCCACCCACACCCAAACCTGCCACGCTACGATACAAAAGCGCCAGAACATAATCAAAAAGGCCCGGCAGAGCGAGAATCTTCAGAAAGCAAAGAAGATGTCTTATCAGAGGCTGCAGCTTAGCCCCCAGAGTCATACCCCTTTGAGGCGCTTTGTTTCTTTATAGATTTTAGTCACGGCAACGAAGAGGACCGCTTTCAAAAGAAAGGGGCACAACGAAGCCACAGGCAGCAACCATTCCTGCCGGGTGAAAATACTGGTGCACACCACATTGGCCCCAATAAAAATTCCAAAGAAGAGGCTTAGCGTGGGCCAAAAAGACCGAGAGGCCTTCCAGGCATGCTGAAAAGTCATTTTCTCATGGAGAACGGCCGATGGGACAAGGAACAAGAACCGGGACGTTAAAAGAACGAAGACCACATAGGGCAGCGCCGCACATAAGGAAAAAATGTAGGGGTTAAAGCTTTTCTCCATCAAATTAATTGAGAAAGCACTTATTCTATATTCTGCCTCTTGCAGCACAAACAAAGCCACCCAGAACACAGAGAAATAGGAGATGAGAGGGAGCACCGATCTCCTTACGGCAATCCATTTCACCTCTTTCTTGAGGTTATGGTAAAAGGAAATCCAGTTGGAAACGAAAATTAAGCTGGGCACTGTGGACACGATGGTGATCAAAACCCGGTATCCTACGAAGGCCAAATAATTTTGGTCAAAAAGCTGGGCTAGCTGCCAGGTTTCAAAAATCCAAATGACGGGACGCCTCAGAAGATTCAGGAAGGGATGCAAAGTGGGCACGGCATAAAACACCGCCAACCCCATTTCTTCCCCCAGAAGAACATTTAAAAGAACCAGCAATACATAAGGGAAGAGGGCCAGTTTGAGAACCGTGTGAAGATTTCTACCTGTGAATAAACATGCGGCCCACATGGACGCAAACGGTTTTAAAAACTGACTCATGGAAAACCCCCTGGTTAGATTCATTTTCCTATAGTCTAAAACTCTAAAAATCATATGTCAAACAGTGAGTAAAAATAAGTATATATTGTGCAAAAAACATCAAGCTCACTAGATTATGTATGAACTTTAATTT
>CAYXFG010000107.1:0-2651 GCA_964464225.1 uncultured Holosporaceae bacterium | reverse complement strand
AAAAGACTCTGCCCCTCTGGTCATAGCCTCTGAGAGAGTTGATCAAGTTCGCCAGATCATAGGCCTGGAAAATCCCCAGGTTGTGCGCACTTTCCAGGGCTCTCTTCTGACTCCTTTGAAGCTGGATCACCCCCTCAAAGCCAAAGGCTATAATTTTGAAGTCCCTCTGTTGCCAGGCAGCCACGTCACCCTTGAGCAGGGCACGGGTTTGGTCCACACAGCGCCAGGTCATGGGGTGGAAGATTTTTCCATCTGTCAAAAGTTTGGGATAGAGACCCCCATGACGGTCAGAGAAGATGGTGTATACTATGATCATGTCCCCCTCTTTGCAGGCCAGCATATCTTCAAGGCTGAAAAGGAAATTTTGAGGGTTCTGAAGGAAGAAGGGGCTCTCGTCCATGGCGAGACTTTAAAGCATAGCTACCCCCATTCCTGGAGATCCAAGGCGCCCCTGATTTATAGAGCTACGCCGCAATGGTTTATTTCCATGGAAAAAAAGGGTCTGCGCCATACGGCTCTTAAAGAGATAGAGGAAATCTCTTGGTATCCTCAGCAAGCTAAGAACCGCCTCAAGGCCATGGTGACCAGCCGGCCCGACTGGTGTGTCTCTAGGCAGCGAGCATGGGGCGTTCCCATTGCAGTTTTCGTTTCCAAAAAGACGGGCGAGCCTTTGTTGGATGAAGAGGTTAACAAAAGGATTTTCGAAAGTTTTCAAACAAAAGGCTCGGATGCCTGGTACCTGGAACCGCCTCAGCTTTTCCTGGGGGATAAATACAATGCTCAGGATTTCGAGCAAGTTATGGATATCTTGGACGTATGGTTCGAAAGTGGCACAACCCATAGCTTTGTTCTGAAAGACGACCCCCTGCAGGCCTGGCCTGCAGACTTATACGTAGAGGGTACAGACCAGCATCGCGGTTGGTTCCAGTCTTCTCTTTTGGAATCTTGTATGGCTTATGAAAAATCTCCTTATAAAGCTGTCCTCACCCATGGTTTTGCCGTAGACAGCGAAGGAAGAAAAATGTCCAAGTCCATTGGGAATACGGTGGACCTGGCCTCTGTGATAGAAACCCATGGGGCAGATATTCTCCGTCTATGGGTGGTGGGGTCGGACTATTTTGATGATTTGAGAATAAGCCCCGAGATTATAAAGAGGCAAGAGGACATTTATAGAAAGCTTCGAAATACGTGGCGTTACCTCCTGGGGAATTTGTCTAGGTTTGATCCCAAAAGGCAGGTCCCCTATGATGACCTTCCGGATCTTGAGAAATGGGTGTTGCACCGCCTGGCCGAATTAGGTCGACAAATTACCCAGAAGGCAAAAGCCTATGATTTCCATTCCTTATTTTCTCTCTTATATCAATTCTGTGTTGCGGATCTTTCAGCCTTTTATTTTGATATCCGCAAGGACGTTTTGTATTGTGACAACCCGGCCAGCATCAAGTGTCGTTCTTGTCTCACTGTCCTTGATCAGGTCTTTAATTGTCTCACTCTGTGGATTGCTCCCATCCTAAGCTTTACTGCAGAGGAAATATGGAAAACCCGCTACCCGGACAGTACCAGCGTCCATTTGCAGACATTTCTGAAAGTACCAGAAACATGGTATAACCCAGAAATAGGCAGGAAATGGGATGCGATTCGAGAGGTGCGGCGTGTGGTGATGGGGGCCCTTGAGGTACAGAGAAACGAAGGAAGAATAGGATCAGGCCTGCAGGCCCAAGTTGCCGTATTCTCCGAAAGTCCAGAAATCAGGGACTTTTTGTCCCAAGAAAAATTAGAAGAGATTATGATTACTTCCAGTGCTTATCTTGTCAGTCAGGTACCAGAAGGCCCAAGCTATACCTTGGAAGAGGTGCAGGGGGTGCGGGTCCACGTGGGTCTGGCTGACGGGTCTAAATGTCAACGGTGCTGGAAGGTACTCCCCGAGGTCCAAGACACAGAAGAGGGGCTTTGCGCCCGTTGTTACGATTACTTAGAGGAGCGGACAGAGTGCACTATATAGCTAGCGTATCCTTAATTTTTTTCGTCTTTTTGTGCGATCAGCTTTCCAAAATCTTTGTACTTAAGAGCGCCCACCTGTGGCCCCAGGATTTGACTCCTTTTCTTGCTTTTGATCTGGTGTGGAATAAAGGGATCAGCTTTGGACTTTTTAGCAGATCATCGGAAGCGGGCAGGCAACTCATCGCAGTCGGTATCGTGGCTGCTATGCTGTATCTTTGTTATCTTCTTTATAGAACCAGAGTGCCTCTTTATCGCATGGCTCTTAGTTTGACCCTGGGGGGCGCCTTGGGAAATCTCACCGACCGGTTGTATAGGGGGGCTGTGGTGGATTTCCTGGATTTTCATGTTGGCTCTTTTCATTGGCCGGCCTTTAACCTGGCGGATGCGGCAATCTGTGTAGGGATTTCGCTTTTCCTTTGGCTTCAAATGAAAGGAAAAGCCCTTTGAATTTTTTAAGCTAGGTAGACCTTAATTATGAAGAAAAGAATCGGACTTATGACCAGCGGCGGAGACTGCGCGGGCTTGAACGCCGCCGTCAGAGCCATCACACTGTGTGCAACCCAGAGGTACGGCTGGGAGGTGGTGGGCATCCACAAAGGTGGTGGTCACGCCGAAAGGCGGCACCGCCGTGCATTTTGGTGCAGGTGATT
>CAYXFG010000106.1:0-2718 GCA_964464225.1 uncultured Holosporaceae bacterium | reverse complement strand
ATCTTGTAGCTACTTTATACACCTATTCTTAGGTCTTAGCTACTTCAGCCCCTAATTAATAATTAAATTATGGAGGAACTTAAAATGAAAACACTTATTTTCTTGTTTTTGATCACCCTTGGAGTGGTCAGAGGGTCCACCTCCACACCGGGCGTTGAATACGGGCACCCCTGCGCCACTGAGGTGGGCTGCTATCCTAACAGTGACCTCAGCTAGTCAAGTACGCCCCCTGTCTATGCTGCAGGGAAAGACTGGTAAGAACAGCGTCCCGCCCCGCACCTCTCCTGCTTTCCCTAGCCTGTCCGGGATCCAAGTCGGGACGTCGGTTTGCTCTCACTCTATGATAGCTTGGCAAAAGCGGGTGCATCCTTGACACGCAAAGTTTCAAGGCTAAATTTCTCTTTCAAAGAGGTCTTCAAATCTTAAAGGGGCTTCGGGGCTTGCACCCGTAAGTTTAGTCCTCTGAGGGCGATCCGTCGCTCCTAGACCTTCAGAGTTTTAAGGATGCGGCGAAAAGACATCTAAAACCGTGCTGTCCCCCTGGGGGGGGCATAGGGCACGGAAAATAGGCTCTAGTCCTTACCTTCGTTAATAAACCTGCTCAGCACAGATGCTCATCTCACAAGCCGGATAAAGCAAAGAGACATTGGGCAGCATAGCACCTGCCCAATCTTCACACGCTATGCTAAAAAACCTCTGGACTTTAACTCTAGGACTCTCGGCGGCCGCCTAAAAATAGCCCGCCACAGCCGGCCCCACCCTCTCTATTTTAGTGAAGATTCAATCATCCAAAGCGCCTTTTGATGCGCATAGAGCTGATCGGTGAGGATGTGCACCGTGCCGGGATCCGTGTCTTTCAGCTCTGTGACAACCTCTTCGATTTGAGTGATCAGAAGCTCGTAGGACGTCTTCAAGAAGCTGAGAAGCTTGATGGAATTTCCTGTGTTTTCTTTAAGCGGCGGCAGCTGTCCTACCTCCTGGAATTCCTGGAAAGTGCCTGGGGCATAAGCACCCAAAGCGCGGATCCTTTCCGCCAGGTCATCAACCATGTGCGCCAAAGACTCATACTGTTTCTCCAGCATGGTATGCAAGCCGTAAAATGCCGGAGATTCGATGTTCCAATGACACTTCTGCGTTGAAAGATAAAGGGTATAGGTATTGGCAAGAATCCTTCGCAAAGGCGCCAGGGTTTGGGGTTTAGTTAAAGCCAGGGATTTATTTCCACTGGAGGCAGCCGCGCGTCTTTGTGTATTCATCGACGCTTTGGCGGTGCCGCAAGAAGCCACGAGAGCCATAACCAGAGCCGTTGTTGTTTTCAGTTTGATCATTTATATCCTCCTATTTAAGATCGGGGCCCTTTCTTCAGGGGCCTCCTTCAAAAAAGTCAGGGCCGGCAGAGGCAAAGCTGTAGGACACCCCAAGGTCATCCCCCCAAAGTCGGCCCCAGGGACCACCGCCCCTTTCTCTAGAGAGGGCGCATTCGCCGCCCCCAAAAAATGGTGCGCCTCAGCCTGTGCTCTGTGCCCCAGGACTTTTCATTGAACAATCTTAGGGGGGGCCCAAGAAGAATGTCAAATGGTTTCGAGGGGGGTGTATAAGTTCATGAAATCCCCGTCTGGACCTAAGGGGAAGGGCGCTACGCTTCTCTAGAAAAATACTTCCCACCCGCCCATAGGCAACCCTGTGCCAGTATTTCGCAGAAAGTGGGGAGCAAAGAGCGCGCTTAGACTACTTCTGGCGGAGGAGCTGGGCATGGAGGCGTAGAGTGTCGCCCCCTGGTTTGCCCCGGAGGGAGAGCCTCGCTTGCCCGCACACTATTCCAAAGCTGGCAGAGCCTGGGCCATGGCCTCAAAAAGGCAGAATTTATGGGAAAAACCCAAGGCGTCCTGTTAACTTCGTGGGGCACATGCAGAAACCGGGGGTGTGCCCGCCCCCATGCGGCTACTGCCTTTTTGCACGCCCACAGAGGCCGCTAGGCCTCTAGAGACCCAACATCCACCCTGACACCCGGCCCCATGGTGGAAGAGATAGACACATTCTTAACGAACACACCCTTGGCACCGGCGGGCTTGGCTTTAAGGATGGTCTCTATGAAAAACTTGACGTTCTCTTGCAGGGTCTGGGCCGAAAAGCTGGCCTTACCTATGCCTGCCTGCACAATCCCGTTTTTCTCGGCTCTATACTCAAGCTGACCCGACTTCACCGCAGCGATAGTCTTTTCCAGATCATGGGTCACGGTGCCCAGCTTGGGGTTGGGCATGAGACCGCGGGGCCCCAAAACCTTGCCCAATTTCCCTACCACCATCATCATGTCAGGTGTGGCAATGACGCGGTCAAAATCTGACCTGCCCTTGAGAACTTCTTCCACCAGCTCTTCAGAACCTGCGGTATCAGCCCCGGCTTTACGGGCCTCTTCCACGCGTTCTGGCTTGGCAAACACAAGAACCCTTACGGTCTTTCCCAAACCATGGGGCAACTGAAGCACACCCCTCACCTGCTGGTCGGCCTTCCGTGTATCCACATTCAGAGACATGGCAATATCCACCGTCTCATCGAATTTTGCCGTTGCATTGGTCTTGACCAGGTTTACAGCTTCTGAAAGCTTGTAAGCCTTTAAACTCTCAAGAGAGGCTTCTGCCTTCCTAAATCTTTTTCCGTGCGCCATTTTCTACTCCACTACCTCTATACCCATGGACCGAGCCGACCCTTTCACCATCT
>CAYXFG010000105.1:0-2731 GCA_964464225.1 uncultured Holosporaceae bacterium | reverse complement strand
AGGCCGCGTGCGTCGATCACCTCGACCACGTCGTAACCGTGACGCCGCAATTCGCCGGCGAGGAGGAAACGGTCGTCGTCGTGGGAGACAGCGAGCAGGGCGCGGAGGCTCATGGTCACCTGGTTTAGCAACGGGTGTGCCGAGCGAATTCTTCACGTTTTCTCGTCGATCCATGCGCACGCTGGCGAAACATCCCCGCGAGCCGCGGCGCCTTCATGTGACACGTGACCCTCAGGCGGCGACGGGGCGCTCGGACCATCCCAATCAAGTTAATAACTCGCTTTGCTTTCCCTATATTTTCAGAGGGGCTTTGGATGTGCGCTCCCGCACCATTAACGATGCCATGAAAATAGCAGCCACACGCGCTTTGGCCCAGCTGGCCAAGGAGCCGGTTCCTGAGTACTTGAAGTCTTTGTATCCTCGCAATTCTTTTGAGTTTGGCCCTGGTTACATTGTGCCTGTGGGCTTGGACCCTCGTCTGATTACAGCCTTGCCCCCGGCAGTGGCAAAGGCTGCCATGGATACGGAGGTCGCCCAGACACCCATCTCTGATATGCGCGCGTACGTGCTTGAGCTACAAGAGCGGCGTTCGGATTATAAAAACTTGTAAGGCTCTCTTGTTCTGTAGCGGAGGATTTTCAAAACGCAGAGCTTGTTGTGGAAATCCTTGCAAATTATAAGAGATTCCCTCTTGAAATAACGTCTTGATACGTTAGAATATCTGTTTGTTGAGTCTTAACAATTTTGAAGGAGTTTTATGAGGGCAGAGGGCATTACTTTGAGGGACATGCCCGGCTGCACTCAGGGACGCGGGAGATAAAATGACTTCTTTTTCCTCCCACTCTCACGCGCGCTCTCGGTCTTTGCTGGCCAGTATCGATATCGGGACCACTAAGGTCTGTTGCCTTATTGCTTCTTATGACCCCTCTTCTAAATCCTTTTCTGTGTTGGGCGTGGGCCAGTATGCCTCGAGGGGCATCAAGGACGGCTGTATTACGGACCTTGAGTCCGTGGAGAATGCCATTGTAAATTCCGTCTATCTGGCTGAGAAGATGGCCGGGGTGCGCATCGAGAAGGCTTTTATTAATATTTCTGGATCTCATGTTCTGTCGGAACACGTCTGCTATTCTTCTCGCTTTGGGTCTCCCCGCGTGGTGCAAGAAAAAGATGTGTACCACCTCATGGACCAAGCTACCCAGGTTCATCCTTCCCATGATTTTGATGTAATCCATGCTTTTCCCCTAAGCTACAGCCTGGACGACCAGGAGGGAATCAAGGACCCTCTTGGCTTACAGGGTTCCAAGTTGACGGCCTCTTTGAATGTTATTACTGCTTCAAAATCTCCGTTACAGAATTTAGTCCATTGTGTCCAGCAGTGCCACCTGACTATTGAGGGTATTGTGTCATCGCCCATAGCGGCGGGCTATGCAACTTTGGTGGAAGATGAGATGGACTTGGGCGTGACGGTGGTGGATATGGGGGGCGGCACTACGGAGATGGCTGTGTTTTTTGAGGGCAAAGTTATTCACACGGATTCCATCCCTTTGGGAGGGCGGCACCTTACCAACGACTTGGCCTATGGTTTAGAAATAACATTTCCCCAAGCTGAAAGAGTCAAGACCCTCCATGGCAGTGTGGGAGAGGGGATGGACGAGGGAACGGTTTCTCTGGCGTTTCTGGAAGCTGGTTCCGATAAAAAGACTCAGCATGGAGAGGTAAAAAAGCGTCTTCTTTCCTCATTCTTGAGGCCGCGCGTGGAGGAGATATTTGAAATTATCAAATCGAGGTTAGAGAAGAACGAGGTGCCTAAGGTGGCCGCTCGGAGAATTGTCCTGACAGGGGGCACGAGCCAACTGATGGGGATTCGGGAAAGGGGGGCTCAGGTCCTGGAGCGGCCCGTGCGTCTGGGCAAGCCCTTGAAAATATATGGAGAGAATGACTTGATCAACACCCCTAACTTTTCAACAGTAGCGGGCCTCATCTATTTCGGCCTGGGGGAGAGGCAGCTTGCGGAAACTGGCTACTCTCCGCAGTCTCCCAACTGGGCACATTCTATGTTAGAATGGATCAAAGAAAGTTTTTAAGCCGGATAATTTGAGGATAGAAGTAATGTCGAAAGAAAATAGCTTTGAAAATCTAAAGCCCAAAATCCTAGTTATAGGGGTGGGCGGCGCCGGCGGGAATGCCGTCAACAACATGATCCGGTCCGAGCTTGAAGGCGTCGATTTTTTGGTGGCCAACACGGACGCCCAGGCTCTTCGGGAATCCTCAGCGGAAGCTCGTGTCCAGCTGGGCTTGGAGCTTACCCAGGGATTGGGGGCGGGCTCTAAACCAGATGTGGGCTGTGCCGCTGCCGAAGAAAGCATGGCTGAAATTGAGGGCTATCTGCGTGGTAGTCATATGATATTTATCACGGCAGGCATGGGGGGAGGCACCGGGACAGGCGCTGCGCCCGTTATCGCTAAGGCTGCCCGTGACAATGGGATTTTAACAGTGGGTGTGGTCACGCGCCCTTTCCTATTTGAAGGAGCGCATCGCCTGAGGACCGCCGAGGCAGGCCTCAAAGAAATGCAGAAATATGTGGATACTTTGATCGTTATCCCTAACCAAAACCTCTTCCGTCTAGCCGACACCAAAACCACGGTGGCCGAAGCTTTCCGCATGGCAGATAACGTTCTCTATTCGGGTGTACGAAGCGTCACCGATCTGATGATCATGCCCGGGTTAATCA
>CAYXFG010000104.1:2090-2767 GCA_964464225.1 uncultured Holosporaceae bacterium | reverse complement strand
AGCAGACCCTCATTGCATGAGAAAAGATGTCCCGACAAATGGAATGGCCAAAGCGTGGAAGCCTAGCCCTGACCTTGCCTCATGACCATGCCCCCTAAATTGGAAGGCGTCCCTACGGCCTCCCAGGTAAGGTCTTTTTTTTCCAAGGACTGTACGTTCAAAAGGGCCGTATCCTGTCGTTCAGACCTTCCGACCTCTTCCTTGCCCGAGGTGGCTTTTTCCGGCCGTTCCAACGTTGGGAAATCCTCCCTCTTGAACGCCCTTACCTTTCGAACAAAACTGGCTCGGGTGTCCTGTACGCCTGGGCGCACCCAAGCCCTAAATTTTTTTGATCTTGATGGGAGGGGTTATCTCGTAGACTTGCCGGGCTACGGTTATGCCAAAGCTTCGCATTCTCAGGTGCACGCGTGGCTTCAACTTATGGCCTTCTACTTGGAACAGCGTCCCAATTTGAAACGTCTCTACGTGCTGATCGACAGCCGGCACGGTCTTAAGCCTGTGGATATCGACTTTCTTGGAACCCTGGATGTTTATGGCCTTTCCTACCAGATTGTCTTGACCAAGGCCGACAAGGTTGGCGCCTCCCACCTGGAAGCCCTAAAATCATCCCTTGAGGAAACTTTGTCTTTCCGTCCAGCGGCTCAAGGCTTTGTCCATTGTGCCCGTGCTGCCGCCCT
>CAYXFG010000104.1:0-2080 GCA_964464225.1 uncultured Holosporaceae bacterium | reverse complement strand
ACCCCCAGGTCCTGGTGGTGTCTGCTCGGAAAAATCAGGGTCTAGAGGCCTTGCGACAGGAGATCTACACTTTTTTCCATGTCCCGCCAGGCGCCCCCTTGTCGCCCGCTTCCCAAAAAGGCTAATATGGCAAACAGCTCTCTCACTCCCGCGAAACCACTCTAGAAGGAGGAAAAATGGTCGACTCACGTTTCTTCTTAAAATCAAAAGAGCTTACCCTGGACAGCCTCTCTCTTCTTTTAGGAGATCAGCTTGTGGAGACGCGAGCGTCCCCTCAGCAAAAAAGCCAGCTGGTGGGGCACATTTCGGACTCCAGGACGGCCCAAGCCCAAGACCTGGTTTTTCTCTGGAAAGCCCCGGCCACAGAGCCCATAGAAATAAATGCTTCCAGCTTTGCTGTCACCAGCCCGCCTCTTCTTCCTCGGCTCCCCCAAGGCATGGCCGCACTGGTGGTCAAAGACCCCCAGAAAGCCTTGGTGCGTGTGGCGCACGCTCTTTATGTACCAGCCTACGAAGATGAATTCTTCTCAAGGGAAAAGGCGCCTACTTTTCCTGGGTGTAAAATCCATGACGATGCCTCGATTCACCCCACAGCCCAGCTGGCCCCTGGCTGTGTCATTCACAAGGGTGTCGTGATCCATGGAGGCGTAACTCTGGGAGAGGGATGTGTGGTCCACCCTTATGCTGTCTTATCTCATACGGTGGCAGGCAAAAGCGTCAACATCGGTGCCCATTCGGTTATTGGGAAAGCGGGATTTGGATTCATCCCGTCCGCTGAAGGACCCCTTGATTTGCCTCATTTGGGACGGGTCTTAATCCAAGATGATGTGGGTGTTGGAGCTCAGGTCTGTATTGACCGCGGCCTTCTTACTGATACTATCCTTGGGAAAGGCTGTCGCATTGATAACCTGGTGCAGATCGCTCATAATGTACAATTGGGGCGGGCGTGCGTTATAGTGGCCCAGACCGGTATCGCCGGTAGCACCCGTGTAGGGGATTTCACCATGATGGGGGGCCAAGTAGGGATCGCCGACCACATAACTATTGGCAGTGGCGTTAAAATCGCAGCACAATCGGGTGTTATGCGAGATATACCCGATGGCCAGATCGTGGGAGGTAGCCCTGCTATTCCCATAAAGAACTGGCACCGGCAAAGTCTTCTGTTGGAGAGATTAATTAAAAACAAAACCCCCTAGGATTTTTGGAAAAAGAAAGGAAGCCGGAAAGCCACCATGTCCCAGAAAATCACCATACAAGAGATAGAGAAACTTATTCCTCATCGCTACCCCATGCTATTGGTGGACAGGCTGGAGGAAGTGGTGCTTTCGGAAAGTGCCGTAGGCATCAAATGCGTCACCATGAACGAGTGGTTCTTTCAAGGTCATTTTCCCTCGCATCCCATCATGCCCGGGGTTCTTATCGTGGAGGCCATGGCACAAACGGCTGGGATTCTAGTGGTAAAATCCACCAGTCAAGGTAAATCCAGCTCTCTTGTTTATTTTATGACCATAGAGGAAGCTAAATTTAGGAAGCCCGTGGGGCCCGGAGATACTCTTAAAATTCATGTCCAAAAAATCAAAGAACGCGCTCCCATTTGGAAATTTTCAGGGAAGGTCTACGTGGAGGGGGTTCTGGTGTCCGAAGCTATTTTCTCGGCCATGATCGCTGACGCCCAGGAGAACGCTGGTGACAGATAGCCGGCGGCTGCAGGGGTTTATCCATCCGACTGCCCTCATCGAACCGGGTGCAAGCCTGGGCGCAAATGTTTCCATTGGGCCTTATTGTCACGTGGGAGAGAAGGTAAAGTTAGGCGACGATGTGGTGCTGCACTCCCATGTTATCGTGCTGGGGGACACTGAGGTCGGTGCTAGAACCGAGATATTTCCCTTCTCCTGTATTGGGCACTCGCCTCAATTCGCCGGTGATCATGGCTCTGAAGGCAAAATTCGTCTAGGTATGGATACCCTCATCCGAGAGCATGTGACCATTCATCCCGGCACCAACAAGGGCGGCAACCTTACCACAGTCGGCAATCATTGTATGATTATGGTGAATGCCCACATCGCCCACGATTGCCATG
>CAYXFG010000103.1:0-2839 GCA_964464225.1 uncultured Holosporaceae bacterium | reverse complement strand
TTTTGTTGTTACAAGATTTGTTGCGTCTGGCCGCCATGCGGTATTTTACCAATACCCTTAAAAAGCTGGAGAGGATGTATCCCCAGTCTGTGAAGGCTTGGGAGAACGAGCGCCCTTTGCGGCCGCCCACTGTCACAGAAAAGAGAGGGGCGGCTGGATCTGTCGGTTTGGGCGGGGAGAGTCCTTGGAAGATCTACGCGCTTGTGAAAGCTTAGATTCTTGTTGCAGAACCGCCTCTTTCCTCGTATAAGATCTTAATTTTATAGGTTGCTTTTGTGTTAAAGGATTTGGACATGCACCCCTATCGATCCCACACCTGTGGTGAGTTGAGGCAGACTCACGCCGGACAGAGTGTTCGCTTATCTGGGTGGCTGAACCGCAAGCGCGATCATGGAAATCTTTTGTTCCTGGACCTGCGCGACCATTATGGCATTACCCAATGCGTTTTACAGTCCAACAATCCCTTTTTCCAAAAGCTCGAGCACACCACTTTGGAGAGCGTCATCACCCTCACGGGCCAGGTGGTGGAAAGGTCCTCCGAGGCAAAAAACAAAGAGCTCCCCACGGGCGACATAGAAATACATATTGAAAGCATCCACGTAGAATCACCGGCGGACCCGCTCCCTTTGCAAGTCAATAGCCCCACAGGAGCGCCCGAAGAAACCCGCCTAAAGTATAGATTTTTGGACTTAAGGCGCGAGAAAATCCACCGCAACATCACGCTTAGAAATCAAATCATAGCCAGCCTACGCCACCGCATGATCCAGCAAGGCTTTATGGAATTTCAGACGCCTATCCTGACGGCCAGCTCTCCCGAGGGGGCCCGTGATTATCTGGTCCCCAGTCGTCTCCATCCCGGCAAATTCTATGCTTTGCCCCAGGCGCCTCAACAGTTTAAGCAGCTGCTGATGATGTCGGGCTTTGACCGGTATTTCCAAATTGCCCCTTGCTTTCGCGACGAGGACGCCCGCGCAGACCGCTCGCCTGGTGAGTTTTATCAGCTGGACATGGAAATGTCCTTTGTCACCCAGGAAGACGTGTTCCAAGCCATTGAGCCGGTCCTGCAGGGGGTCTTTACAGAATTTTCCCAGGGATATTCCGTCACCGATAGTCCTTTCCCAAGAATTTCCTACGACGACGCCCTTTTGCATTATGGATCTGACAAGCCCGATCTTCGAAACCCTCTACAGATTCAGGATGTAACAGACCTCTTTGAATCTTCAAGCCTCAGTATTTTTGTCAACAATATCCAAAAAGGCCAGATTGTGCGGGCTATCCCAGCACCCAAAGCAGGCTCTTGCCCCCGCAGTTTTTTTGAAAAACTCAATGGGTGGGCCCAAGACCAAGGGCTGCCCGGCCTGGGACACATAGTCTTCCTTAAAGAGGAAGTGAAAGGTCCACTCGCCAAGGCCTTGTCTCCGGAAAGCTTGTCTGCTCTTAAAGATAGGCTCCATCTCCAGGAGGGGGATGGTGTATTTTTTGTATGTCACACGCCCAGTCTTGCGCCAAAATACGCGGGCCTGGTACGCACGAAAGTCGCTCAAGATCTGGATTTAGTCGAAAAAGAGGCCTTCCGCTTTTGCTGGGTCGTGGACTTTCCCATGTTCGAGTTTAATGAGGAGACCCAAAGGATTGACTTTAGCCACAACCCATTTTCCATGCCCCAGGGGGGCCTTGCAGCGCTGCTTACCCACGACCCTCTGACAGTGAAAGCCTTCCAGTACGATATTGTATGCAATGGAATTGAGCTTTGCAGCGGGGCCATCCGTAACCATCTGCCCGAAGTTATGGAAAAGGCTTTCTCCATAGCAGGCTACAGCCGTCAGGAGATGGAGGAAAGGTTTGGGGGAATGCTCCGGGCTCTCAAGTATGGCGCCCCTCCCCACGGCGGGTGCGCACCCGGTATCGACCGCATGGTCATGCTGCTGGCCCACGAACCCAACATCCGGGAAGTCATCGCTTTCCCCATGACTCAACAGGCGGAGGACCTTCTCATGGGTGCGCCTGCGCCAGTGTCTCAAAAACAACTGGAAGACGTCCACATAAAGATACTAGAAAAAAAGGTCTCGGCAGCACCGAAGGCCCCAGGCCGCTAATTCTTAACGGTCGTCTTCAGCCCTACTTTATAGCCTAGATCGGGCCCGAAACCCCAGCCTCTATTTCTTTCGCCTCAGGAAAGCGGGCACATCAAGATCAGTTGAATCTTCAGAAGCCATGGCCTCTTCTTCCACTTTTCCCGCATCCAATAAAGGAAGCCGATTTTTTGCAGGCGCACTCCCTTTCTTTAAACCTATTCTTTCGAAGAAAGAAGGTTTAGTTTTAGGGGCTCTTGCTTCTTCCACAAGAACGTCTATGGAAATATCTTCGGAAAGTTCTTCAGAAACTTTGGAAGCTCCTGTGTCCGATGCCGCCAACGGTTCTGCCGCAGAAGACTCTTTGAAATGCAGCTGAGCCTGCCCGCCCGCCTCCTTTAAGGCATCGCTGTTCTGGCGTGACAAACGGGAGGGTTTTTGCTGGCTCTCTGCTTCTATGCCCGTGGCCACCACAGAGATCCTAATTTTCCCCTGTAATTTTTCGTCTTCTATCTCGTCGGACATAGCCTCCAGAATCTCAATTTGCTCTTTTGTGCCAATGTTGTCGAAAATAGCGCTGGCTTTTGCGTTGCTTATATCCGCAATTCTTTTGAACAAGTACGTGATCACTATCTCAACCTGGGCCCAAGCAGTCATGAAACGGCCTAACGCGACATTTGAAACATCGTCCGCTAAGTCCTCATCTCTGGGTGGCATTGCACGAAAGATAGTAACATTATGAGCAAACTTACGCATGAAGACACCTA
>CAYXFG010000102.1:0-2859 GCA_964464225.1 uncultured Holosporaceae bacterium | reverse complement strand
CGAATTTCTTTTCATAAAAATTTCTCCTGTGGTGCTTTTGCCCTTGTTTTTGGATATTTAACTTGATTTTGTCAACAATCGACTGTATAAACGACTCAGTTTTGATCCTACTTCTTGCCGGCGTTCCAAGAAACGAATCCGGTAATTTTTAGCCATAAGGAGTAAAGTCTTGTATTACGAAGCGACATTTATTGCCCGCCAAGACCTTTCGGTAGCTCAGGTTGAGTCTTTGACAAAAGTCTATACAGACCTTGTTAAAACCGGAGGTGGTGAGGTGCGGGAGCACGAGTATTGGGGTCTGCGCCCTTTGGCCTACCCCATCCGCAAAAATTCTAAGGGACACTATGTTTTCTTCAGGATCGAGGCTCCCAGCAGCGCTCTCGAGGAAGTGAAAAGGCATATGAAGCTCAACGAGGACGTGATCCGTAATCTTTTTGTGAAAGTAAACAAACTGGAAGAGGGCCCCTCTGCCATGATGCGCCCGCCCAAGGAGCGCTACGGACGTGAAAGAGATGGATCCGAAGGCGATCGAGAAGAAGGGCACCGTCGCCCCCGCTATGGTTCCGAGACCGACAGACCTTCTCCCACCCCCTCCCCAGATTCACAACACGGAGAAGCGCAATGAGCGAGATACCTCAGTATAAGAAAAAAACAGAAGGTTCCACGGATCGTGGCCCTTCTAAGCCTTATCGCAGAAGAAGCTGCCCCTTTAGCGGCCCCAACGCCATCCCCGTGGACTATAAAGATGTGCGCACTCTAAGCCGCTTCATCACCGAGCGCGGCCGCATCATGCCCCGTCGCATCACCTATGCCCAGGCCAAGGCCCAGCGCCATCTTGCTGTGGCCATTAAGCGTGCTAGGTTCTTGGCTTTAATGCCGTATCTTTCCCGTTAGAACCTTTGGAAGGAAAAAGATATGAAGATTGTTTTATTAGAGCGCGTTGAAAAACTGGGAAAAATGGGCGACGTGGTAAGCGTTGCCAACGGCTATGCTCGGAATTTCTTGCTGCCCAAGAAGAAGGCTTTGCGAGCTACTTCCGAAAGCCTGGCTTACTTTGAAAAAGAGCGAGCTCGTTTAGAAGCAGCCAGCAAGGATTTAGAAGTTAAAGCCCAGGCTTTAGCCCAAAAAATAGGCCCTCTTAAGCTACTCCTGGTAAGGCAGAGCAGCGAGAGTGGAATGCTTTATGGTTCCATCACCAGCCGGGATATTTCCAAAGAGCTATTGAATGAGGACATTGCAGTTGCCCACGGCCAGGTCATCTTGGCGGGCCCTCTGAAGGCCAGCGGCATCCATAGGGTGACCCTGCGTCTTCACCCTGAGGTGACCCACGAAATCACTGTCAGTGTAGCACCTTCCCTGGAAGAAGCTAAAGCCCAGTTGGAGAAGCCCATCGATAAAGCCCAGGATGCCTTCAAAGAGAAAAAGGCCTCCAAGAAGACTATAGAGCCTCAGCATTCTGATTCCGATTTTAAGTCTGATAGCACGGAGGCTTCGGAGGAGTCTGCCTAAATTAAAGACGGGCCTTTTGTTTAAAAACCCCCTCCCCCAGGGGGTTTTTTTATGACCTCTTCTTTATTATTTACAGTCGTATTAAGTAGTCGCCTATATATTACTTGCTCCTTTTCATAATCCCTGTAAGGAGATAGGGGTTAAAGTGTGCGCGTTGAAACAAAGCACGTTCTTCATAATAGAACGCATGTATCAGTACTTTTTGAGTCCTCATCTTTTTCTTTTAGAGAGGATATGCATTTCCAACTAATTTTAATTTTTTCATTATCAATTATTTGCAATAGAACGCCTTCTGATGAACCTAGACCAGCTTCTTCTTGAGCTTTTCCAGCTTCATAGAAGAAGTCTGGGTCTGCTCTAAGCCCCGTATGAATTCTATGATCGTAAATTTTTTCTTTAAACTCACTGCACTTGAAAGGCCCATATAGGCGCCTTCCACGAAGAAAGTTCCCTTGAAGACATACATCAAGCAGTGCGTCTGCAAAACTGGCACAGTGATATGTAAATTGACTGTCTTCATCATCGACAGAAAATATAGAAGGTATAGTGACCAATAAACGATCAAACTTCGCTAAAGGTTGAAGAAGGTAGGATTGCCCAATTCCATAAAGAGCCTGATGCAAAGGAATTTGCCAACTGGCAGCAACTTCATATTCCCCTTTCCAAGATGCTCTTGGTTTTTCGAAAATAGAAGTTAAGTTAGACTCGGGGACATCATGAACACTTAGTCTTTCTTTTATCTCATGAGGGAGCAAAAATTGAATAGCAGGAGATGTTGGAACAACGTGAATTCCCAACGCCCACACGCCAGATTCATCGGGCACGAAAAGCTCAGAACAGACTTTCTCAATTGCAGCGTCAAAATCCTCTTCTTCTGTCCATTTGAATTTTTTGGCAAGAAGTTCAAAGGCTTTTTGGCGCAAACTCGAAGGCTCTATCCTGTGATCAACAATAGAGTTGCACGTTTTATCCGTTCCCACCATCTTTTTAAAACTTTCTTGCATGGAAAGAGCTCGCTTGCCTTCTATCAAAACCAGCGAGTGAGTGTCATGGTCTATTTTTGTAGAATTTCTTGGATCCCAGCATTTTAAACTTAAAAGAGAAACCGTTGCAATATTTCCTCCCACAGCCAATTTTGTTACAGGAGACAGTACAGCAGCTTTATTTTCACTTTCTTCAAAATACTCCCGAAGAGGTGGGAAAGCCGTTGCTGACAAATCAAGATATAAAAAAATAGAGACTATAATTGAAAAGATTTTTATCATATTTTACCCCCGTTTATTAAAAATAAAACTAGGGGCTGAAGTAGCTAAGGGTTAATGATGAGAGGATTTGTACCAGGATTTAAGC
>CAYXFG010000101.1:0-2951 GCA_964464225.1 uncultured Holosporaceae bacterium | reverse complement strand
AGCAGAGCCTTAGCTTTTTTTTCATTGCTGATGTCAGAAAGATTCCAAATTGCACGTGCAGCTTTCACAACGATCTTACTGGGATACTTTTTCACATAATCTATCACACCCGTCTTGAAGGGTTGGTTACCGCCGAAGCCTAAGAAATGATTCTTGAGGATGGGGAGAGTGATCGGCCCGCAGGCGACCGCTGTGAGGAAGACTTTAGGATCATTTAAGAGGTCCTGCCGGCTGCTGATAATGGTTAAGACTTGAGAGTAATCTCCTCTATCTGAAAAAGAGGAGTCGACTTCCCGAGCACTGGCGTGGCACCTAAGAACCAGGATGAGAAACAGAAAGGCAAAAAGGCGCATTCTAACCTCCATTTTTGTACAAATTTATTGCACAAGGGAATTATAGAAGAAAAGGCAAAGAAAACAAACCTTATATAGCTGGCGAGGGAAGAGTCTAAGCTCTGGGCCGCGCGTCTACAAGCCCAGCCCTTCCGGGGGATTTACTAGATTTTTTATAAATTTTTCCAGACCAAACTGACGGCGTCGCTTTAGCTTTTCCCCATGAATGATGGCTGCCAGTTGGGTCACGGTCTTTTCCAGATCTTCGTTGATAAGAACATAATTATATTCTGGCCAATGACTGATCTCTGAGACAGCTTCCCGCATTCTCTTTTCTATAATAGCAGCAGGGTCTTGATTGCGCAGGCGCAATCTTTTGTGAAGCTCTTGCAGAGAGGGAGGCAAGATGAATATGGAAACGATATCATCTGGGATGGATTGTTGAAGTTGTTGCGTGCCTTGCCAGTCGATGTCAAAAAACACATCATTTCCTGCAGAGAGAGAATCTTCGATGGGGCGGCGCAGTGTACCGTAGTGATGACCAAAAACTGTGGCGTATTCCAGAAAAGCCTCCGCTTTTACCAAGGCGTCAAACTCTTCTTTGGATCGGAAATGGTAATCTTTGCCGTCTTGTTCGCCCGAGCGGGGTTGTCGGGTAGTCACAGAAATAGACAGAGAAAAGGAAGGATGATTCTGTAGCAACCTTTTGCACAAAGTGGTCTTTCCTGCTCCCGAAGGAGAAGACAGAATAACCAGGATGCCCTTGTGATGAACCTCGGGGTGCAAGATCATAAAGGTAAGACCCGCCGGATGAGAGAGATTTGCCCTCCAAAAGCAGCCTCGCCTCGGTGGGCTGCGCGACGGCAGCTAAAGAACAAGCGCTCTTCTGCGTAGGTATCATAGGGCAAAATCTGGGTCTGATTCACGCCCAGAGCTTCCAGCTGAAAGCTGGCCAGCCCTGGTAGATCAAAGAACGCCTTATCGCTGTTGGGCTGGTCTTCAAAGAACCTCTTGTAAGCGCTGGAGAGAGAGCAAAACTCTTTCTGAAGTTCCGGGCTTACCTCATAAGAGCTTTGGTGAATACAAGGTCCAATGGCAGCCCTTATGTCTTGGGTGGGTACGCCCATGCCCTCCAGAACTGACAGAACATTTTTCACAATCCCTCCATAAGCCCCTCGCCAGCCCACGTGCACCGCTGCCACCGCGCTGGGGTGGAAAATCAGTAAGGGCACACAATCAGCGGTTTGGATACCTAGGACCAAATCTGGGTTGGTGGTTACGAGAGCATCCCCTTCCAGTTGAACGGTGGGCTTTTCTTCCACCACATGGACCACAGAGCTGTGTACTTGCTTTAGGGTGACCAGGGCATCCGCATTTTTTACAGGCCTGCCCAGTAAGCCTTCCAGGGCCAAGCGCTTATTCTCTGATACGTTCTCTGGACTGTCGGTGGGTCGGCCAGGCTGCGGTGCTCGAAGACTGCAGTTAAGGGAGGAAAAGAGGCCCTGGCTTACGCCACCAAGCCGCGAGCAGAAACGGTGGGCCGCCACAGGAAGAGTGGGTGAAGTGAAATGGGCGGCGTGCTCTCCTGTCATTCTTAAAACATAGGAAAGTTTAGAAGGCTTGTAAAGGGATGTACCCCTTTCTTGAAAAGATCTAAAGGGCGGAGCTGCCAAAGGGGAAGCAGGTTTCTTGAAGCGAGAGAGATTTTAAAGGACCTGAGCACCCGCGGAGATAGAGAGCAATGTTTTGGTGTTTTGGCCTTGTGAGGCCTAACCTTTCCGCATACTGCAGAGGCGTTCGACCCTCGTTATCTAACACATTGAGATTCTGGCCTTGTTCCACCAGGTACTTTACGACAGAAACGTGGCCCCAGTATACAGCGTAATGCAGTGACAGGACGTTTAAGATAGGCCCCCCATGCTCAGAAAGAAGCTCCAGCACCTTTACTTCTCCTGACATACAAGCCAACTCGATGACAGTTATCCATTCCCATTCTAGCTGCGGGGCTCCGAGTTTTTCCATTAGAAATTGAATCAGCTGTAGATTGCAGGCGCTACACGCCCTAGCAAGCAAGTTAAACTTGACCTTGGGTTGCGTGAGGAAATCCATACCTAATGAGCTGACTTTTTGGACAATATCAGGGTCTTTATGGAAAATTTGCCCCATTAAGGTGTCGAGCTGTGCCTCCTCGCTGGCAGTCAGTTCTCGCTCTGTGACCGCCTGTAAAAACAAATATTGAGAAGAATTTGTAAAATAATAAAAATCTTCATTTCTTTTTTTACCTAAGAAAATCCATAAAACTTGCTTTTTATAAATGAAGGAAAGTATAGAAGCAAGAAATTCTTGCAGACAGCCTATTTTAGGATCAATGAGGATCCTTGCAGATCTGGGCCTAAGGGCTCGTAGCGCCCTCCTAAATGCTTAGCGAGGAACTGCTCGGCCAGGGCGAAGAAAGAAAGGTTATTTGCTTGGTGCGAAAATCCATGACCCTCGTCAGGATACAGCAAGTAAGTTACGGGAATATGATGTGCTTTAAGACAGCTTACGATCTGGTCTGATTCGGCCTTTTTGACCCGCGGATCATTGGCGCCCTGGGCAATGAGAAGAGGACGCCTGATC
>CAYXFG010000100.1:0-2988 GCA_964464225.1 uncultured Holosporaceae bacterium | reverse complement strand
CAACACCCCTCAAGATACCGATAACTTCTCCGGTGTCACCACAGGCGGCGGTAACCAGGGACAGCAGAGCCGGTCAGCAACCCAGACCCTTAGCGACCCCTTCGCTCAGCAGTACGATGATAGAGATGATGATGAGTACGTACCATTTGGTAAAAACCGCTAAGAAGATTTTTGAGCAGCACGCACACATGCTTCTATGTTGCTGGATATCTCTGGAGAAGATCTAGCCAAAACACTTAGTGAATCTTCGTCCACGCGAGGATTCGTAACGAAGTATTTCAACCCTAAGGTTTTCAGCAAATTTAGAGTATACTTAGGCACGTGGCCCATTATATTAACATGAACATCGGGCACGCCTCCCCCTTTCGCGTAGCCAGAGGCGGCCAGCCTCAGGGCAATCAGCAAAGCTGGAGGCGTCCCTACTATGGACCACTGATGTTGAAAAGGATTAGGATGGCTGTCAATAAGGTTCTGAAGGACAGAATTCAATCTCATGGAAGTATAACTTCGCACCATATCAGCAGGCAAAATCGGAGCATCAGGGTGGATGCCCTTCATACGTCCAAAATAATTTCCAAACACATCCTTGCTCAACCCCAAAATCTGGATAAGATCCTTAGCGAGGCAAGGTTCAAGGAACTCATCGTCTTCGAAGGAGGCACCTCTGTCAAATTCAAAGCCCCTGTAGAGAACGACTCCTATATTGGTCTTCCCCCCTATCGGCGCTTTCTCTCTGATGACTAGAGAACCTGCATCAACATAGCTTCCTGCGTTCTTATTGGACATCCTCTGGTCCCAGCCTCTGAACCCTATATTGTGGCGCAGCAACCCCCACCGCGCTATCTCCACCTGATTATGCGTTAATTCTTCAGCGGGTGCGTGAGGGCGTGAGGCCGAGCGGCTCTCCACCGCACAGAAGCTGGTAAGCATGAAGGCAAGCGCGAAGGCCTTCTTCAAAGAGGCCCTCCAAAACTGAGGGGCAGAGATCTTGCCAGCGGTAGTCCCTGCTGACAAACTTTGTAGGGCTGACTTCACACAAACTTGCTTAGATAGGGTCATTTTTAAAACTCCAGGTTTTGGCCAAACTTCTGAGTAGTGACTGTTTCATAGCATATACCCAACACCTCAAGCAATGAGAAAATTCTCCCGTTTTTCTCGTTTACGTTTTTGCGAGGGTTTTAGGCGTCTTCGCTCTCTCATCTAGCCAGGACCGTGCGTCTCATGGCCCTATCCCATAGCCAAGCCCAAAACTTGAATCTTTTTTTCCGATCCTCTCTTAAGCAAGAGGCTGTCTCATTATGAGAGCATAACTTGTGCTACGTCCTCTTTGAGGGCTTTGTTGTAGAATATCGTAGGCAAGCAACTCTTTGATGTCTCGCAAGGCCGTATCTTGGGAACATTTTGTAATCTTCGCGTACTTGCTTGTGGTTAAATGACCCTCGAAGGCCCCCAGCATCAGATTGAGGATTTTGATCTGTCTTTCATTGAGAGCGTTCTTTTCTGCTTTTTTCCAAAAGCGACTTTTTCGTAGGGTAGATTCAAGAAGGCCATCTGAACCCTTTATGGTGTTCTGTAAGCATTCTATAAACCACAGTAGCCATTCTGTAATGTCTAGGTCGCCTTTCTGCCCTTGCTCTAGTTTGTCGTAATAGGAGGAACGTTCTTTTTCAATCCAAGTGGACATGCTATAAAAACGGTCCCTTGATTGATCAGAACGGGCAAGAAGAAGATCTGCCAAGGCACGTCCGATTCGCCCATTTCCATCTTCAAAAGGGTGGATAGTTACGAACCAAAAATGAGCAATTCCTGCTTTTAAAACCAGATCTAGAGAAGATCCTTCATTAAACCAGGAGAGAAACACTGCCATCTCATCTTCAAGTTTTTGAGCTTCTGGTGCCTCAAAATGGATTCGTTCTCGTCCAATTGGGCCCGATACAACTTGCATAGGGCCTTCTTTCTCGGTGCGCCAACCGCCTACTCTTATCTGCTTCATACCACTTCTGCCCGTGGGAAACAGAAGAGCATGCCACCCAAAAAGGCGGTCCTTTGTGAGAGGTTCATCATAATTGTGGGCTGCATCAAGAAGCATATTAACGACACCCTCAACCCGTCGATCTTGAGGAAAAGCAGGAACCCTATCAATACCAAGCTTTTTGGCAAGAGAGGACCGAACAGATTTTGGATCCAGCACTTCTCCTTCAATGGAGCTTGTTTTCACCACATCGCAGGTTAAAGTCTCAAGACTTGCTTCCTGACGTGTCTCAAACCCCAATTCCCCCATTTTACCCAAGAGGTACCCTTGAAGATAGCGTGCCTGAACCAATCTAGGATTTACTTTTTCTTCTTGCCATCTGAAGCAAGGCCACTCTGGTCTTTCATAAATAAACATCACATTCTCCGCAAACAATAAGGAGATTGTACCACTTAATCGCCGCAAGCGCAATTAAATACCGCAGAATATGCGGTGGATGGAAAAAAAGAAATAGTAGGTGGCGCTAGCTTGAGGAGCCTAGCGGCAGCCACCGTAACAGGAGTCGCTTTCCTTTTGGCACTGGCGACGCCTCTGTGGGGGTCTTCCACGGAGGACACGCAAAGCATCAGCGGCCTGTCGGAGTCCAGCGTCTATTCTGACACCTCTTCTCAAGCCTCCTCCCAGAACTCCCAGGCGCCTTCCAATGCGTCTTCTCAAAGTGCTTCCAACCAAGCACCCCCCTCCTACGAAGAAGCCACGAGAAGTCCTGCGGCAGGCAGGATCTCTCCTGATCCCAGGGGTGGCGGATGGGATCAAGAAAGTGTCTCGGGGGGCACGGTGTCGGAGCTGGGTTATGGCGGTGGAGGGGGAGATTTGGCCGGATTGGCCTATAGGCCTCTACCTCTTGTGACCTACAGCAATGGTTTACCCTATGTGAACGGTCTGCCCCAGGAAGGAACCCTGGCGCCTCTTAACCCCTATGGGCTTCCCAACATTAACGGCATCACCCAGCTGGG
>CAYXFG010000099.1:0-3003 GCA_964464225.1 uncultured Holosporaceae bacterium | reverse complement strand
ATCACTGCATAGGAATAAGGAGGAGAAGATGACCGTCCCCGCGGCCACTGGCTCGGGATAAAAAGGAAATTGCACAGTCTTGAGAACAGCGATATTAGAAGCCACTACGGCTGCGGCCACATAGGCGTACAAACCAGCCAGCCCCAGCAGCCTGAAGGCACTCACAAGAAGAAGGCCGCACCCGAAAAACTTTAAAACCAGCCAAAGGGCAGCCCAAGCGTCCGGCTGGAAGCCCGAGCTGAGATCTGCTAATGTAAAGATTGTTAACACCTTTCGAACGGCCCTGTTCTTCAAAAAAAATGCCTACGTTGAACGCAGGCAGTTGCTTTAAAATTAAAAACCGAAAACTGCCCTTAAGCAGCAACCAGTTTTTTCTCGATTTGCTTCTTAAGCTTCTTCATACGGGGGGTGAGCTTGGAAGGGGAAGAAGCGCGCAGGTAGGCATCCAAGCCGCCTTTTACTTCGATGATACGCAGGCCATGGACGGTGGTCCGCAAGGAAATCAAGACCCCAAGCACTTCACTTTTCAAGGAAACCTCTTGAAGATTGGGCAGAAAACGACGGCGTGTCTTGTTATTAGCGTGGCTTACGTTATTACCAACCAACACACCTTTTCCTGTAATTTCACAACGACGCGACATATCTTAAAAGCCCTTTCAAATGGATCTACTTTTAATAAAACAAAACCTGGAATAGGTCAAGTTTTTCCTTCAAGGTTTAAGGTAAGCTTTTGAAAGCTTCCCCGCCATATAACTGGTTGAAAGCCCGAACGCAATGTCCAAAGGGATCTTGGCCATGAAAGGCAAGAAGCCCAGCTTGAAAGCATCGGCCATACCCACAAACCCGCTAAGCCAGGACACGCCCAGAAGAAATAGAGCGGCCACCCCGGCTACACCGGCCAAGATCTTTCTCGCCAGAGAGGGATGTTCTCCGGAGACGGAGGAACACACCCAAGCCAGGGCAAGGAAACCAAAGATGTAGCCGCCTCTGGGGCCAAACACGGCGGCTGTGCCCCCCGTAAAGCCCGCCAAGACGGGAAGACCCAACAAGGCCTCTAAGATATAGAAAGCCACCGCCCCCATGGCTATCCGCGGCGAGCATGTGAGAGAGAGAAACAGAACGCACCCCACTTGCATGGTCATGGGAACGGGGTGCTGCACCACACAAAGCTGGGCGGCCGCGGCAATCAAAAAGCTTCCTACAAAAGCCTTGCTGAGATGACCGGCCTTCCAATCTTGTCTTACTAGAGGTAGGATATGAGAATAGATCATGCTTTTCTTCTCCTTCATAGATTATCATGGCTGGGGGACAAGGATTCGAACCTTGGCCGCTCGAGTCAGAGTCGAGGGTTCTACCACTAAACTATCCCCCAACGGGTTCAAAAGCCACCCCTAAGCGCAGCGGGGCTTCCCGCGACTTTAAGGCCCAAACCAGTCCGCACCGTTTTTTGCGTTTACGTTCCAGTTCTTAAGGTCTTTGGGTGTTTCCACGGCATCTACCCTAATAGAATTTAGAAAATGCGTCAATACGCGGGCGCCCCCTTAGATTTATCCTCTAAAGCTCTGGATAGCTCTGTGGCCATAGGTTTTTAGCTCCTCTGTAAAAGAAGTGCTTTCATCAGAGCTGGATAAAGCCTTCAACACCTCGTCCGTGATATCAAATTCTGGCCCAAAGAAGGCTGTCTGGCTGGCCGTTAAAACCACCTGCATCTTCCGCGCCAGCGCCACCTTCTCAATCTCTCTTCTAATTTTTTGATTGAGATTCCTGAGAGCTGCCTGATAAGCTTCATTAACCTGGCGCTGCCGTGCCTCCGCTTTCTTTTGGGTCTCCAGGATAAGGTGGGAAAAGGCTTTTTGATTTTCTTCCAGTTTTCGAGCCTGGGCCTTATCTTCCAGATCCGTCTTCTTCTGCAAAACAGTTAATTCATTTTGGCGGGCCCGCAAGGTTTTCTCATAGGCTGCAAATTCTTGGTGGTAATGGTGAAGCTGGCCATTCAGATCTTCCCTTAATTTCTGCATGGCTGGCAAGGTAGCCCACAGACGCTCCCAGTTAATGACGCCTATGCTTCCCTTCTCTGGGGGGGTGGGGGTGCGCCAACCTGAAGGCAGACGGGGGAAAACGACCACAAAGCACACGCTGCCCAGGAAGCCCACGATGAAAGAAAGCAACAGGGGGAAGAAAAATTTCCGCCCCCTGCCCCCTTTCATCTTAGAAACGACCTGTACCAAAGTGGATCAGAAGAACCGACTTTTTATCGCCCGGCTTGGAAATCAGGGGGAAACCAAAATCCACCCGAATGACACCCATGGGGGAAGCCCATCCAAACCCCACGCCATAAGCTACGCGCAAGGCCTTGTAATTGTAAACATCCGAGGATTTCTGGCTTGTGTCCCAAGTGGTCCCCGAGTCTATGAACAAAACGCCATTCACACCATAGTCTTTTGAAATCCCTATGGGGAATTTGGCCTCTGCCCCGGCCGTGAAGAGACGGTTTCCTCCCAGGTTCTCCCGGTATCCAAATTTGTAGCGGGGGCCCACGCCACCCGGCTCAAACCCACGTAAGGTCTCCCCTCCCAGGGTAAATTTATCAGAGATTCGAAGGGTTTGACCCAATCCCTGAATAGCCCCTATCTCGGACTGAAGGCTAAAGGTAATGTCGTCCCAGGGGGTATAATACTTGGCCGCCGACAACTTGTTGCGTAAGAACTTGACGTTTCCGCCAAGCCCAGAATACTCATTGGTCAAAGCCGCAATGTAGCCCTCGGTGGGATTAAAGTAATAATTCCTTTTGTCGTAGCCCAAGGTGTGCGACACCATGGAACTGATCTTTTTACCAACCTGAGAGCGGATGAGGGGCGCGGCCGTGGCTGGCACAGATCCAATCCTCTCTGAATTCAGAGAATACCCCCACCTCTGGGTCAAGGACTCGGCCAAGTGGTACCCCATCCTAACCCGGTCACCTGTGGTGTCCTGCTTGTACGTACTCTGGGTTTCCAGGTCTTC
>CAYXFG010000098.1:239-3113 GCA_964464225.1 uncultured Holosporaceae bacterium | reverse complement strand
CCGTTAAAATCATTGCCACCTTGGGCCCTTCTAGCTCATCGCGCGAGATGATAGAGGCCTTAGCCCGAGCCGGCGTTAACCTGTTCAGGCTCAATTTTTCCCATGGCACCCACAACAGCCATCAAGCCCATATTCAAACCATCCGGGCTGTGGAAAAAGACAGCGGCAAGATCCTGGGGATCGTGGCCGACCTCCAGGGGCCCAAATTGCGCCTAGGGGCCTTTGAAAATCCAGAGGGGGTTACACTTCAACCCGGCCAGAGCTTCACCCTTGATCAGAAAAATATGCCGGGGTCCTCCAGGCGCGTTCCTTTTCCACACCCCGAAGTCTACAGCGCCATCAAAGAGGGCTGCGAAATTCTTTTGGTCGATGGCGCCTTGAGGCTCCAGGTGACCCAAATGACGCCTTTATCCCTGGAAACTGTGGTGCGTATGGGTGGCACCGTTTCCTCTCACCAAGGGGTTAACATCCCAGAAATTGAACTCCCGCTTTCGCCCTTGACCGCCAAAGACAAAGAAGACCTGGCTTTTATTCAAACTCAGGACATCGACTTTATCGCGTTATCTTTTGTGCAACGCCCCCAGGACGTCCTGGAGCTTCGGCACCTTATCGGAGATCGGTTTGGAATCATTTCTAAAATTGAAAAACCCCAGGCCCTTCAGCATTTGGATTCCCTGGTGGCGCTCTCGGACGGCATCATGGTGGCCCGTGGAGATCTGGGGGTCGAATGTCCACCGGAAATTGTGCCTTCGCTACAGCGTACCATCGTGGATCTCTGCCGGAAGCAAGGCAAGCCTGTAGTGATTGCCACCCAGATGCTGGAATCCATGATCCAGAGCCCTTCCCCCACCAGGGCCGAAGCCTCCGATGTGGCCACCGCTGTGTACGAAGGGGCAGATGCGGTGATGCTTTCTGCCGAATCCGCCAAAGGCAAGTACCCGTTACAAGCCGTAGAGATGATGCACAAAATTATCTCTTTTACGCTGCCCGAGCCCAAGGGGCGGGCGGACCCAGACCCTATGGCTGAAGAGACTTCCATTTCTGACGCCATAGCCCTGGCTGCCCACCGTGTGATTTCCGCCTTGAAAGGAAAATTGATCGTATGTTTCACTGAATCAGGGTTGACCGCTCTACGAGCCTCTCAGCATCGCCCCGACTGTCCCATTTTGGCCCTTACGCCCCATCTCTCCACGGCTCGGAGACTTACGCTGGCTTGGGGAGTCCTTCCAAGGATAGTAGCCCACATGGAAGGGACCGAGCAGCTTTTGATGCACGCACAAGAGGAAGCGAAAAAAATACATGCCCTGGAGAAAGGAGATAAAATTGTCGTCACCTTTGGCGTGCCCTTTAACCAGTCCGGTACCACCAATACTATCCATGTGGAAAGCATAAAATGAACCAACCTCCCCTCCTGTACGGCAAGCACCCCGTTTTAAGCGCTCTAAAGAATCCGAAAAGGCGTGTGGTGAGGCTTTACCTGACGCCTGAAAACCTGGAGCGATGGGAAGAAGACTGGGGAGATCTCTCCAAGCTGCCCTACACCTTGCTGTCTAAAAAAGAGATCAGCGCCCTTACGCCCCCCCAGGCGCTCCACCAGGGGTTTGCTCTCCAGGCTGAAGGGGGGGACCTCTCCAGCCTTGAGGATATATTATCCAGCCCTCAGGAAACTTTTACGGTGGTGGCTCTAGACCAGGTTTCAGACCCCCACAATCTGGGGGCTGTCCTGCGTTCCAGCGCTGTTTTTGGGGCTGGAGCTGTACTTACAACCGCACGGCGCGGGGCTGCCCATGGGGGACATGTGGCCAAAACTGCCTCTGGTGCCATGGAGTTCACACCTCTCGTAGAGGTGACTAACCTGTGCCACGCCCTGGAGCAATTAAGAAAAAAAGGCTTTTGGGTGTACGGATTTGATGAGAAAGGTTCGGAGCTACTTTCCGCTGTTCGCTTTCCTCCCAAGACAGTTCTGGTTTTTGGCTCTGAAGGGGAAGGCTTACGGCGTCTTACTAAAGAAAAGTGCGATGAACTGATTTGTCTGCACCCTTCAACTAATCCTTTCTCTACCCTGAACGTCTCGGCCGCTGCCGCCATAGGTCTCTATGCTTTGTCTGTGCAACGGGGAGTTTAGAGCTCCGTTTTTCCCAGCTTGCCTCCTGTGGTATGCGTAAAAAAAGCCTCCCCGAAGGGAGGCCCTTTAGACAAGCCTAGGGGGACGAGCCTAGAAGCCCATGCCTCCCATGCCTCCGCCCATATCAGGCATGGCGGGTTTCGCACTTGTGTCTGGCTTCTCCGCCACCATGGCTTCAGTAGTAACCATAAGGCTAGCCACCGATGCCGCGTCTTGCAGAGCGGTGCGCACGACCTTGGTGGGATCGATCACGCCAAACTTGAACATGTCACCATACTCTCCTGTCTGGGCGTTATACCCAAAGTTGGGATCCTTGGATTCCAAGATTTTGCCCACCACGATGGCCGCCTCTTCTCCAGCGTTCTCCACGATCTGGCGCGTGGGAGACTGGATGGCCCGTCGGACCAGCTCAATACCCACCCTTTGATCATCATTCACTGGCGAAAGATTATCGAACGCTGAATGGATGGTGTGCAGCAGAGCCACACCGCCACCCGCTACGATTCCTTCCGCAACCGCAGCGCGTGTAGCATTCAAAGCGTCTTCCACGCGGTCTTTGCGCTCTTTGACTTCAATCTCAGTGGCGCCTCCCACCCGGATAACGGCAACCCCGCCCGAAAGCTTGGCCAGTCTCTCCTGCAGTTTTTCCTTATCGTAATCCGAAGTAGACTCTTCAATTTGATTGCGGATCTCTTTGCAGCGGTTTTCGATATCTTTCTTGTTGCCGGAACCATCAACGAAGGTTGTAT
>CAYXFG010000098.1:0-229 GCA_964464225.1 uncultured Holosporaceae bacterium | reverse complement strand
ATTTTCCTTCGTAATGACAACGCGCTTGGCGTTACCCAAGGACTCAAGAGTCGTATTCTCAAGCTTAGAGCCTGTCTCTTCAGAAATAAGCTCTCCTCCTGTTAGCACGGCCAGATCCTCCAGCATGGCCTTGCGTCTATCGCCAAAACCTGGGGCCTTTATGGCTGCAACTTTCAGCCCGCCGCGAAGTCTGTTGACCACCAGAGTAGCCAGGGCTTCGCCCTCTACG
>CAYXFG010000097.1:269-3179 GCA_964464225.1 uncultured Holosporaceae bacterium | reverse complement strand
AAAGCTTCTCCGTCCACATCTTCAGCCACAATCAGCAAAGACCTTCCGGACTGAGCAATTTTCTCCAAAACTGGCAGAACAGGCTGCAAGCTAGAAACCTTCTTGTCATGGATAAGGATAAGGGGATCTTCCAGTTCACAGGTCATTTTCTCGGGGTTGGTGATGAAGTAGGGAGACAGGTAGCCTCGGTCAAACTGCATGCCTTCCACCACTTCCAGCTCAGATTCCATGGACTTGGCTTCTTCACAGGTGATAACGCCTTCCTTGCCTACTTTTTCCATGGCCTTGGCAATCATGGTGCCGATTTCCACTTCACTGTTGGCCGATATAGTTGCCACCTGAGCGATCTCAGCATTGGTGGTCACCTTGCGAGATTTAGACTGGACATGGGCGACCACAGACTGAACCGCCATATCAATGCCTCTTTTGAGGTCCATGGGGTTCATACCCGCCGTCACCGCCTTTATGCCTTCCTGGGCAATGGCTTGAGCCAGTACGGTGGCTGTGGTTGTCCCATCGCCGGCGGTGTCATTGGTCTTGCTGGCAACTTCCTTGATCATCTGGGCGCCCATGTTCTCGAACTTGTCGCTCAGCGTTATTTCCTTGGCCACAGACACGCCGTCCTTGGTAACCCGAGGTGAACCATAAGACTTGTCCAAAATGACATTGCGTCCCTTGGGGCCCAGCGTCACCTTCACAGCATCGGCCAATATGTTTAGGCCTTTGAGAAGCTTGCTGCGCGCTTCGGTGGAAAATTTAACTTCTTTTGCACTCATTGTAATAACTCCTATTTATGAATAATGCCGAGGATGTCAGATTCTTTCATGATCAAAAGATCTTTGCCATCCACCTTTACTTCTGTTCCGGACCATTTTCCGAACAAGATGCGATCCCCTACCTTTACGCCTAAGGGCTGCAAAGATCCTTTGTCATCGCGGGCCCCTTGACCCACCGCCAAAACTTCGCCTTCGATGGGCTTTTCCTTGGCAGTATCAGGGATAATGATGCCCCCCGCTGTTTTCTCTTCCTGGTCAACACGTTTTACCAACACACGATCGTGTAGAGGCGTGAATTTCATGGTGGTTCCTTTCCAAATTATTTTGGTTGCTTTTTCACATGGTATCATAGCACTCAACAGTGATGAGTGCTAAATTGGGTTTATCACAGCCGCCCCCCTCCGTCAAGAGCAAAAAGAAATTCCAGAAGCGCCGCGGGCCCTCCCTCCCTAAGGATGTTCATGGTATTGACATAAGAAAAGAGAGCTCTATATATAGAAAATCAACTGGTTATTTAGACAATCTGTTTTTGAAAAGGATGCTATTTTGAAAAACCGCGCTTTAAGTATTTTCCATAAGATGAAATTCTCGTTTTTTTTCTCTGTTATGCTTTTAGGGACTCTTCCTTTATTTTCCTGTATTAAGGAAGAAGATATTGTCTGGTGCCACGCCACCCTTATGGCTCCCACAAAAAATATTTTGGTCCCCGGCTCAGTACCCAAGGCGGTTTTTGATGACCCCGCAGTCGCTGGCTACCCGGCGCTGGTCCTTGAAAGAGTACAAAAAGCCCCGCAGCCCCGTTTCACCCTACACGGTGCTCTGAACACCCTTTCTGTGCCGGGTGACTTTCGCCACGCCGCAGACGGCAAAGTGCTCACAGCGGACAGAGAAGGTTATCCCTACGCTATTTTGATCCCTTATGCCCAGGTTAAAGACCAAGTCTTGGGCGGCTATCATGAGGATGTCATCTTGGCAGGCAGCGTACCCCTGGAGCAGGCAACGATCCTGGTAAGGGCTGGCTATCCCTTGCCCCAGGTGAGCTGCAGAGAAATTGTCCAGCTGGAGGAAAAAGTTTCCCTCAGGGAGGGTCTGCAAAAACTACTGCAAACGTGGGGCAAGCCTTATGTTGAAACCCTGCCCGCACACCAACAAACCTTAGGAGCTCTCGATGAACAGCAGGCTGAAGACCTGCTGCTTCGACACGTAAAACCGGAGCAGTTTCACACCTTCTTCAACAGGGAAGCCACCAAAGAGCAGTACCTCGCGAGCCCCCAGGTCCGAAGGAGGACCAATAAAGTAATCGCAAGCCACAAAAACTTGCCGCGATTTCCTCATATGGAGTTCGTAAATCTGACTTTTAAGGGAGCGACCTTGGCCAAAGAAGCTGAAGAAGTTTTTACCCCCGCTGCTGTGCCCCAGCTTAACTGGCTACGCCATGACCTTACCGAATTCGGCCAATTCGAGAGGTCCCTAGCGTGCAGCCTGCTGCACAACACGCGGGCTTACATCGTGACGCCCCATCTTATGCCCTGGTCACGTTTCCAAAAGGCTCTTGAGGGCCGGCGCAGCTATAGCCAGCAGGACCTGTTAAAAAACGAAGATACAATGATTGACCAGAACCTAGAAATCCTCCGGAAAGTGATCACTGGAAAACTCGCTAACAATGCAAGGGTTTTGAAGGAGTTTGAGCAATGGAGAACTTCGTTCCATATGTGGAAACATTACATCGTTACCACAGAGAGAGAACTGAAAAGCAAAACACCTTCCCAAACCCTAGCCACGGACGAGGCTTCTTTTAATCAGCGCTTGGACACCATAAATGCTGTCATCAAGGCTTATGTCCTTAACAGTGACGCCCCGGCTGCAGAGTAAGGGCTCGTCTCTTATCTGAGGCTCTCTCCAACGCCAGAGAGCCTCGCATGCCTGCATTTGCACAAGGGCACAAACACCTATAAACTCGCTGGTATGGGCTCCCATGGTACAGATCTTGATAAGGCGCGCACCCTCATGGTGCTGTGTCAGATTTTTCCCGAGATCGGCTACCGTCCCTCTGTCCTTAGAGCCTTTGAAAGCACCCCCCGCGAGATTTTCCTGGAAGATCCCTACAAGACCCTGGCCTACAAGGACGGTCCTC
>CAYXFG010000097.1:0-259 GCA_964464225.1 uncultured Holosporaceae bacterium | reverse complement strand
GCTGGGGGCTAGCCCCCAGGATTTTAGCAAAAATTTTATCTGACCTCCCCCCGGAAGGCGTGGAGTCTCTTTTAATCGTGGGGGGCGGTTCAGGCTATTCGTCAGCGCTCTTCAGTCACTTTGCCAAAAGAGTCTTTCTTCTAGAACCCCATTCACCCCTAGTGAAGCATGCAGAACTTGCCCTCCAGGATTTGCACATCACAAATGTGACGTTCCTACCCATAGGCAGTGCCTCCACAGCCCCTAGCCTGGAACAAGC
>CAYXFG010000096.1:0-3260 GCA_964464225.1 uncultured Holosporaceae bacterium | reverse complement strand
GTGTCCTTTTGAGGAGATATGAGAAAGGGGGGGATGCAGGCCGAGGGGTGCTGATAGCTGGCTGCCACCTCCATCCAGTTGGCGGCGGCCACTTCTTGGATCTCCGCGGAAACTTCTTTAAAGTCTAGCTCGTGATGGAGCGCTTGATGTTCTAGCTGCTGGCGCACCTGGGGCAAGGTCTCACCACGCAGGTACCCTTCCATGAGGTCAGGCATGGGATCAGGCTCCTCTCGCTCTTGCGAGGTGGGGCCGTAGGAGACGGCTTCACATAGTCCCTCCAGGGCATTCAGCCACCTTGCTCTTAACCTTAAGGGGCTTTTCAGGAGGATTTTGTACAACGTCATAAACAGGTTATAGCCAATTTCCTGGGCTGACGCCAGAGAGGCTTTTGGGGGAGGCTGGGGCGCCGGACTGAAGCGTCCCCACCCGTGGCCCTTAGAAGGGGGGCCTAAGACTTAAGGGATGTCGATGTTGAGGGCGCTGAGAGAGACCGAGCTGCTTTTAAGGAGTGCAGCCATGGATCCGTTACCCGTCATCGCCTGTGCCAGCTGCAAGATTGTCTGCCCTTGAAATTCCCTTTTTGGAGCGGCTCCATAATTCAGAAGAAGGGGCACAAGCTCCGCAGCGTTTGGCTTCAAGCAAGCCATATAAAGCGCGGGAAGGTGAGCCTGGATTCGCCCGGCGAATTCAACTTCGGCTCCGGCCTCCAAAAGCAAATAAAGGCCTCCAGCGGAGGGGTGATCTTGATGGAGGAGAGTTAAGAGCGGAGGGCCTGGGCGGGATTTTAGGTTTGGCTCTGCCTTTGCTTTCAGGAGCGCTTCTATCGTGTCGCTGTCGTTATTTTCGCAAGCAAAATAGAGGGCGGTCCTCCCCTCCTTATCCTGAGAATTAACCAGATCAGGGTTCTTCTGCAAGATGAGCTTGGTCAATTCAATTTTCCGCTTTCGCACAGCTGTATGGAGGACGGAATCCCCATTTTTCTTGCTTCGATAAGCGGTGAGGTCAGCGCCCGCGTTCAGAAATACTTCTATTTGAGGAAGGCGTGCTTTGTCCACGGGAAGATCCAGGGGGGAGCTTCCCCAAGTATTCTTACAGTTAACCAGATCAGGGGCCTTTTTCACCAGGGATTCTATGAGATCCAAGAACCCAAATTTGCAGGCCACATGGAGGGCCGTATCTCCATTTACATTGTGAGACAGATCAGGCTGGTCTTCTAGGAGAACATCCACAATAGGGGCTTTGGCCTCTCGACACGCTGTGAGAAGAGGCGTGTCTCCCCCAGCAGTCCGCGTCTTAAGTAAAGCTGGGACCTTCTGGGCGATTAGCCGGACCCTATCAACATTCCCAGCCTCTACGGCTACGTGAAGGACTGATTTGTGTGGTCGGATCTTGGTAAGTGGTGTCTGCCCCTGCTTGTAGCAAAATTTCTGTCAGGGAGAGTGGAAATTCTTGATTATGACAATAGCGGTAAAGAAGAGGAGGCGTATAGTCGTTAACGTCTGCGCCCTGCTCCAAAAGGTATAGGAGGGCGGCCGCGCCTTGGGGAGACCGGTTGGTGCAGGCGGCCATGAGCGGTGTAATCATCCGGGTCGTCCTATCCTCAAAGATAATACTGACAGCTTGGTTGATATCTTTTACGGGGGAGCGTAGCTGTTTTATGTGCTCTAGGGATAAGAGGGGGTCGAAGAAAGCTTTCACGAAGGAGGCCAGCGCTGGCTCGCCCTCATCGTTGGGAGCGGTGAAGCCTTGAAAGACAAACAGTAGAGTCGTCAAAACATAAAGAAATTTCATAAAAAGGGTCTCCTCGTGGATTTATATAGGGAGCGGGGCTGGGTATTACAAGCTTTCAGCCTGGGGCCTCGGCGGGGCAGAGCTAAAAGACTGAGATCTCCCTGGCGCCCGGCATAGACTTAGGTGTTTTTCTTCCGTCTATTACGGGATGTCGAGTTTGAAGGTGTTTAGGGAAACAGAACTATTTTCCACCAGATCCCTTATTTGAGGTTGGGCGCCTAGGATGTCCGAGATTGTCCTCGATCGGAATTTCTTGTCCTTGGAAGCCCCGTAGTTGAGCAGGAGTTGGATGGTCGTCTTCTGAAAGTTGTCCGCAAGAGGTGATCTTATCCAACTACTCTCAAGCGGTATGCCAGCTGCAGTAACAAGAAGAGGATAGCAAATGGGGTGAGGGAATTCCCTGGAGAAATCAGCCTGGGCGCCCGCTTGCAGAAGCAAAGAAACAGCCTCTCGGGACTGGCATTTCCCCATAAAGAGCAGGTTATGCAGGGCAGGGCGCTTGCCGAGGTTGGGATCAGCCCCTGCAGCTAAAAGCAGCTTAATTAAAGAGACAGCCATGCTCTTGCCACAGGCCACAGAAAGGGGAGAATTTCCGTCGTTATTCAGCACATTAAGCAGCTCGGGTTTTTTTGCCACTATCAGGTCGATGACTTCCAGGTTCTCTCCTAGTATGGCTGCGTGGAGAATAGAGTTACTTGAATCGATGTTGCTTCGATAGGAGGCGTCCGCCCCGTTATTTAGTAAACAGTCCACCACCTGCTTTGAGCATTTTATGGAGGCTATGTAGAGGGCAGAATCTAGGCCTGGTGGGAAAAGGTTAACATCAGCGTTTTCTTGAATAAGGTAATTTATAATTTCCAGAGAAGCTCCAACTTCACAGGCAGAAGTAAGGGCTGTGGCTACTGGGTTTTTGGTACCCGTTATGACTCCATATCTTGCCAGGTCATCTTGTTGCCAGCGCTGTATGTCAGCAATTTCGTTGATGTCTCGAATGTGAGAGCGTAGTTCCTTGATGCGTTCCATGTAGGGGGTGAGATCGCAGCAAGCCTTTATGAAGGAGACGAGAGCTGGGTTCTCTTGGTCATCGTTGGGGGCTGTGAATCCTTGCAAAACGAAGAGTAGGGCGGTCAAAACGTAAAGAAATTTCATAAAAATGGTCTCCTTCTGGAACTTTATATAAGAAACAAAGCTATGCATTACAAGTGCGCCACGGAGAAAGATCAAGGGGTTTGCAGGAGGCGGCGGACTGGTGTAAACTTCGGTCGCTATGACGCCCAGTGCTCGCATCCAGGAATCCGTGGCTGTTCTTCACGCCATGGAAAGTTCAGAAGGCCCTGCCGATAGGTTCCTCTACCTCTACTACAAGGAAAAGAGGTGCATGGGATCGTCGGACCGCAGGTTCCTCACCCATACCCTTTTTGGTTTTCTGCGCAAGAATGGGATATTGGAGGGCCTCTTGCGCCATAATG
>CAYXFG010000095.1:0-3417 GCA_964464225.1 uncultured Holosporaceae bacterium | reverse complement strand
CATGGTTGGCATCGGGAGAGGCGATCACCATGGCTCCTGAATCGGGCCCGGTATGATTGTTCCAGGCAACGCCACTTTGATAAAACACGTCGCCATTGGGCCAGAAAAGCTCTTGCTGGACCGCTCCGTTTTTATTATACCCGGGCTGGCTATAGGGAGCGCCAGGATCCATGAAATAATGGGGCCGGGAAAGCACTTTGGCCGACGCCGTATAAGGGTTAAGTTGGACCGCAAAAAATATCTTCTGGGGATTTCTAGCTTTCAGGAACGCAGGCAGGTTGTTGAGAAAGATGTCTGGAGGAAGATCGGCGGAAAGAGGGACTTTGAAGGCCATCTTGCTGGGGCTGTGCGTGACCGACGTGTCCCACATTTCAGGGTTTAAAAAGTTAGAAGGGTTGTAGGGATGGAAAACGGGTACGGCCGGGACATTCAATTGGTACAGCTGGGATCGGGGCAGACCGTTGCCAAAATCAGCTGAGCCGGCGCCCAGGTTCTTCTTAAGGAGCTGGGCTTGCAACCACTGGGAGGTAGGGCTTAGGACCGGGCTACGGGGCTGAGAGGGAAGTGGGTTGGACCCTTTGTTGGAAGAGGGGGTGTTATTAAGATCTGCTTGCAGGGCGCGTGCTATGGCTTCATCATTGCCTGTATGATTGTTTTGGCGCCGGTTGAGGGGAGGGCTGACAGCTCTGGGGCGAGGGTCTTTCAAGGACTCCTGGAGCAGGGCCAGGGCGTCTGCCAGGGCCTTCTTTTTCCGTGCCTCTTTTGCTTGTTGTTGCTCATGGCTTATTCGGGAGGCTTCCAGGGCTTTGGCGATTTCCTCTTCTTCTGAGGTCATGGACCGAGCCGCACTGAAGGCTAAAAAAGAAATAATAAAAAATCCATACGCAAATTTTCTATTTAAATGTATTGCCATTCCTATCCTCTTTTTTAAAAATTAATACTAATTATTGCACGATTTTATGAATTATACTAGAAACTCTTTAGGCCAGAGGCCTTCGTGGCCTCTGAGAGAAATTGACAAAAAGAAGACAGCTGTGTAAGGGTATTTTTCTGAAAAGAAGTATTTCCGAGGGGGCCGAGGCGACCATGAAAAAACGAGACCAAAGATCACTGGGTGGGACAGCAGGTTGGTTCCGCTTGCGGGGCGCAGGCTCTTCTGTTGCGCCCGTCATGGTTGGACTGGCTTTAGGACTTTGTAGCTGCACACCGACCGTCAATACGCGGGGGAACCTGATCGAATCCAAGATGATGTCACAAGTTATTCCCCATAAGACCAGTATGGCCGAGGTGCGGGCGCTTTTAGGCCCTCCTACTTCCCAGGAAATGTTCACCGGGAAGGGCTGGCTTTACTTGGGAGAGCAAACAGAAACGGTTTCCTTCTATAAGCCCAAGGTCGTGACGCGCCACGTGTATCTTGTGGAATTCAATGCCCAGGGCCTTGTGGAGAAAGTAACTCCTTACGATAGCAAGGGCTATCCCATCGAGCCTGACAAGGAAGAAACGCCAACCCATGGGCGCGACCCCTCTCTGCTGGCTGAATTCATAGGAAACATAGGGAGATACGAGGACCCAGGCGGTGGTATCCGTCGAAAGAAGGCTTAAGGCCTTGCGGGCACCAAAATCTCTTCCCAGCTTGTGTGGCTGAAATGGCTCTGCCTTTCCCTGCCATAGACCCCGTCATTTTACCCCTGTGGGGCCCTTTGGCTTTGAGATGGTATAATCTGGCCTATATGGTGGGGCTAACGCTGGGCTGGCTTTACGCCTCTTCTCTTTTAAAATATCTTCCTGCCCGGGGGGCGTCTTCTGAGATAACCCGGAAAGTTCTTGATAACTTTCTGGTATGGGTCATTCTGGGTATCTTAGTCGGCGGCCGGCTGGGGTACACCCTTTTCTACGAGGCAGGCTGGCTTGGGGCCGAGCCTTGGCGGATTTTCAGGGTATGGGAAGGCGGCATGTCCTTCCACGGGGCCTTGTTGGGGTGTGGGCTTAGCCTTGTGATGTTCGGCTACAGATATAAAGTCCCTTTGCTGTCGCTAGCGGATATTTCCACAGCTTCGGCGCCTCTGGGCCTGGGGCTGGGCCGGTTGGCTAATTTTGTTAACGACGAGCTTTGGGGGCGCCCTACCCAGGTGCCTTGGGCCGTGATGTTCCCTTCAGGGGGGTACGTTCCCCGTCATCCCAGCCAGCTTTACGAGGCTTTTCTAGAGGGAATTCTGCTTTTCCTTATTCTGCGGTGGTTCATTATAAAACGTCAGGCTTTGAAAAGGCCTGGAGAGATCACGGCTGTCTTCGTAATGCTCTATGGAATTTTCCGGTTCGGTGTAGAATATGTGCGTTTTCCCGACGGCATGCTTTCCATGGCAGGCCTCACCCTTTCGACGGGTCAATGGCTGAGCCTTCCCATGATGGCAGCGGGTGCGCTTCTTTTCTATGGGGTGGCGATGCGAGCCCGTCCTCTGGAGGGCCGCTCGGGTTCCTAGGGGCTTGGATATCACCAAAAGAAGAAGCGGCTTTCAGCAATGAGACAGAACCTGATCGCTGACCCGCTGGTGCTGCTTGCAGGGCCCTCATCCAAGCCGTGGACATGGGGCGGCAAATATGCAACATTAGGAGCATAGGAGCGACATATGCGTGCAAATTTCTTAGAGATCCTCACCGGCTTTTTGGTAATCCTCTTGTCTGTGGGGCTTTTGATCTACGCTTATTACGGGACCCGTGGAAGGGACCAGCAGGGTTATTCCTTGAAGATCAAGTTTGAGCGCGTGGACGGCCTCAGCGAAGGCAGTGACATCAAGATGGGCGGCATCCGCATTGGGCGTGTGGCTTCCCTGAAGCTGGATCCCGAGGATTATTCAGCTATAGCCACCTTGGACATTAATCCCGACGTCAAAATACCCGCTGATAGTTCAGCTTCTATCATCAGTGAAAACCTTTTAGGAGGGAAATACCTTTCCATTGCGCCAGGAGGGGATGAAGAAATGCTTAAGCCTGGGGATGAGATCGAGCATGCCCAGTCTTCCCTTATCTTGGAAAATTTGATTGGCCAGCTTATCTTTAGTGACAAAGATAAGAAGGATAAGGATCAGCCGCAAAATAAAGCCTCAGAACCAGAAGCCGGCTCGGTTCGTGAAAAGAATCAAAGGGCCTCCAAGGCGGCCTAGGGCGCCAAGGCGATGCGCGGAGGGTGTCTCTTAGGGTTTCTTCTTCTTTCTCTTGCGCTTGCTCATAAGGGAGGGTGTGAGGAGGGCGCTGCTCAGGGAGGGTCTGCCTTATCGTTTTTAGATCAACTGGCCCCTTCTTCCCAAGAGTCTGAAGGAGAGTCGGATCGGGTCGTAGAAGAAACGGCAGGAGCGGTCCCTACCTCCACGGTGGCCCCGTATATCCCGCAGATGGCTCATATAAAGTTTCTCAACAAGA
>CAYXFG010000094.1:0-3646 GCA_964464225.1 uncultured Holosporaceae bacterium | reverse complement strand
AAAGTAAGGCCCCTTGAGTTCGTCTTTGTCGGAAAAGGCCACAGCATGTACCACAAAATCCAGCTCGCCCCACCTTTCGCCTATCTCTTCAAATACTTTGGAAACGGAGTCAGTTTGAGAGACATCACAGGGTAAGACGATGTCCGAATCCACGGAGGCGGCCAAAGGACGCACCCGCTTTTCCAGGATTTCCCCCTGATACGTGAAAGCCAGGCGCGCCCCAAACTTATGAAGCGTTTGCGCAATAGCCCAGGCGATGGAGCGGTCATTGGCCACCCCCATAACCAACCCACGTTTACCTTCCATGATAAGTCTCGATTGATCCATTGTCGTTCCCTCGTTCTCCAAACTCTAGAGGCCCCATATTATAGGGATCCTTTACGGATGCCAAGAGGTTTTCTGCGGCTTTGCTTTCAATGTCTCTGCAAGCCAAGTCACATAATGCTGAGATGAGGAAATTGTTGCCTAAGATCCGACATCTTTTGGGACGAGATCAAATTGTCCTTCAGAACTATGGCTTGAAGCTGGGTCATTTGGGGTAATGTATCCACCAAAGTCTGAATTCCTTCATCGGTTATCTTACTGGCCCTTAAACCCAAATACTGAAGCTGGGGCATCCTTGCAAGTGCGGGGGCCAAGAATCTAACTCCCTTAAGTCCAATGCCATTAGTGCCGAGATTCACGCGCCGAAGTTGTGCCATCTGGGACAGAACATTCGCCAAAGCTCGAACCCCTTGACTGGTCATGCTGTTGAGCCCTAGATCTAGGATCCTCAACTCTGTTACCTGTGGAAGGACGTCCGCTAAGGCTTTGATTCCTTCGTCCGTAATTTTATTGCCAGAAAAGAACAATTCCTTAAGGTTTGGCATGTGTGGGAGAACCTCCGCCAAGCACCTGCTCCCCTGAGGGCCACTGTCAATGCTTTCGAGATCTAAGGTCTTGAGATTGATCAACTGGGGAAGAGCTTGCGCTATGGGCTGGATCTTTTCATCAGCTATCCAATTATTACTCAATTTTAGGGTCCGAAGACCGGTCAGATAGGGGAGGCCCGGTGCCAAGGCTCGAGCTGCTTGACCGCCCATTTGGTTACGGATCAAGTTAAGCTCCTGGAGGTTTGGCATGTGTTCAAAAGCTAAGGCTAAGGCTTGAATCCCTTTAACCTGAGGGATCGCAAGCCTATTGCCTTGCAAGTTTAACTTCCGCAGCTGCGTCAGCTGTGGCAGCACAGGAGCGAGGGCTTCCAATCCTTGAGACCCTATAAGATTGGGCTACATCCAAGACTTGAAGCTGGGTCATGGAGGGAAGGATTTGCGCCAATGCTTCTCCCTTTAGGCCCAATACCGTTGGAGGTCAGATCCAAGCTCTGCAGCTCTGTCATCCGTGCAAGGGCTGGGGCCAACGCTTTCATTCCCCGATGCATAATTCCATTGTAACCCAAATTTAGGTGCTGAAGTCCTGTCATCTGCGGAAAGATTGGGGCTAATATTTCTATCGATGTAAACCCAAGATTATTGCGGGTCAGATCCAGAGTCTGCAGTCTTGTGGGCTGACGAAGAGTGTGGGCCAAGAGCGTGATGCCGCAGGGACCGTTCATTGCAAATCTTGCACAACGGATATGGGGGAAAGGTGGTATTCCCCCCATATTATTCTTCCCGATTATAATACTGACAGGCACATGGAAAGAAAGCTGATGAAGCTGCTTGCAAGTAAGACGCAACTCTCCAAAGGATTCCATGTCCAGGAATCCCATCACTTTCTTAATTATGTCGTCGGGAAGATCAAGCAGCTCTGGATCTTTCAGCGGACCTCAGGCCTGCTGTCCTGCGGAAACAGGAACAACAGCTTTTGCAGGAACGGACCCCTCTTCACTGTGGCTTGCAGCATGAATCCCTGAAGATAAAAAGAACGACAAGAAAAGCATAAAGAAAAACTTCATAAGAGAACTCCACAAATCAAATATGTGGCAAATATAGGCCTTCCTCTTCTTCTATACAAGGATTTCTCTTGGTGACTTCAATAAGGACTTCTTTCTTTATCCCTGGGCACACACCAAGTGCGGGGAGCTGAAGCGCTGTCACCTGCACCAGAACAGAGGAGGGTCAGTCAGTGGACCCATCAAGAGACCCCAAAGAAAGGGCTTAAATGGGGCAAACTTGAACCCGGAGACTACCGAAGTAGCCCCCCCAAGAAGGCTACTGCGCTTCTCAGGGTTTTTCTGTTAGACAAAACTTGTCCCAAGATTGGATGGCAATTTCTTTCTGAACAAAGCTGTCGTGTCCGCAGTATACAAGAGTAGGAGAGGTCTGAGCCGCATCCATCTTCCCAAAGGTATGGAGGTGATCCAGAAAGCTGGATTGAAAGGTTTCGGAGGATTTTACTTCAATGGGCTGAAGCTTCTGCTGAACCTCACGCACAATATCAATCTCAACCCCCAGGTGATCACGCCAGAAATAGAGGTTCGAAGTCTTCCCTTGATTGAATCGCTTTTTAAGCATTTCAGCCAGGATAAACCCCTCAAAAATGGCTCCCCGGGCTGAATGGACACGCAGATGATCCACAGAATCCATGCCCAGCAGGAAACAGACAAGACCCGAATCATAAAAATATAGCTTGGGCGTTTTGATCAGGCGTTTCTTAAAATTGTTGTAATATGGCTGTAGGCGGAAGCACAGGTAGGACGCCTCCAAAAGCCCGATCCATGCTATCACTGTACTCTGGGAGATACCGGCATCAACGGCCAGCGCCGTGTAATTTAATAGCTGTCCATGGCGGCCAGCACACAACTTTAAAAAAGTTTGAAACTTGGGGAGGTTTTGTATATCCATCAAACTCCGCACGTCGCGTTCAACGTAGGTCCGAATATAACCCGCCATCCAGTCTGTACTAGGAGGTTCATAGAGAAAAGGCCGAGGGTATTGGCCATAAAACATGTAAGACCAGATATCTTTTTGCGGAGGTTTATCTGTTAGGTATTCTCCATAGGTGAGAGGAAGCAGTTCGAGAATGCCCACCCGCCCGGCCAGGCTTTGAGAAATGTGGGCATTGAGCAGAAAATTTTGTGAGCCCGACAAAATAAAACGCCCAGGGAGAGGGCGGTCATCCATGAATCCTTGCAGATACTTAAAGAGGTCAGGGAATTCTTGGGCTTCGTCGATGATCCATTTTTTCTGTGGGTCCTTGAAATAGCCAACAGGATCAAACCGAACCGCATCCAGGGTGTGAGGATGATTTTTTTAGGGCAGAGTTGATGAGAACGTTGAAAATCTGAATCTTTTTTTCCTTTCCTTCCATAAATGGACCCAACAGTCTGAATGCTTCGGTACTCCGTTCAAGTTTAATCAAGGCCCGGAGGTAATGAAGATGCAAATGATAGTTTTCATTAGTCTCCGGCAGTGCCTCGTACAAAGCAACAACCAAAGAATCCATGTCGTGCCTATTCAGTGATGCCATGGTATATGAATATACCGAATAGGAAACGGAAATATTTCTGTCGACACACATTCGGGCAAAGACGTACGCAGCAGCAGCAAATTCTTTACGGTAGTCACGGGCCGTGCAGCTCAAGATCACCGGGGCGTAAAACTCGCCCTGAAATTCAATGTGCATTTCGTTTGCAGCTTCCAAATATGTCTGGGCCAGACGTTTC
>CAYXFG010000093.1:0-3801 GCA_964464225.1 uncultured Holosporaceae bacterium | reverse complement strand
ACCCTGGGCGGTCCACCATCCATGGGCAAAAATGCGCTTGGGCAAAGGCATCCCCGCTGCCATTAAGAGGGCAGGCCAGTATACCGCGTGGAAACGTAGAATGTCTTTTCCCACCATATGGAGGTCGGCTGGCCAGAATTCTTGGAAGGACGAAACATCGTCGGGGTAACCTGTGGTGGTCAGATAATTGGCCAGCGCGTCTATCCACACATACATGACGTCTCCCTCCCAGTCAGGAACAGGGATCCCCCAAGAGAAGTTGCTCCGTGAGATGGAAAGGTCATTAAGCCCCCCTTCCACAAAGCGTACGACTTCATTGCGCCGGCTGTCTGGGGCGATAAAGTCTGGGTGCTCCTCATAGTGTCTTAAAAGAGGGGCTTGGAACGCCGATAGCTTGAAAAAAAAGCTGGATTCCGTCATCCATTCCACAGGGGCGCCCGTGGGAGCTGCTCCGTTTACAAGCTCGGTCTCGGTGTAATAGGCTTCGTCTTGCACAGAATACCATCCGCTGTAGGTGCCTCGGTAGATGAATCCCTTTTCCACCAGGGTATTCCACAGGTGCTGAGCAGCTTTCTTGTGGCGCTGCTCGGTGGTGCGTATGAAGTCGTGGGAAGAGACGTGGTACACAGACAAGACATCCCTGAAGCGCGCAGCCATGTCGTCCACGAAATCTTGGGGGGTCTTGCCGGCGCGGGAGGCTGCTTCCATGACCTTTTGTCCATGCTCATCGGTACCCGTGGAAAAGTGGACCCTGTGTCCATCCAGCCTCATAAATCGCGCCAACACATCACAGCATAGGGTAGTGTAAACCGAGCCGATGTGCGGACGGCTGTTGGGGTAGTAAATGGGTGTGGTAAGGCAGTAGCTAGGCATCGAGCATCTCCTGGAGTTTAAAAAAAATGCAAAGCAAGGTGTGGCGCCTGTCAGCTTGCAGGGTTTTCTCTAGGCTGATAAGCTTAAAAATAGCATCCATTCCTTTCATGGCCTGAGGGCGACTTTGAACCGCCAGGCCGCCTAACTTGCCTCCTATAAAATTAAGAGCCCTGTAGAAGGTTGTGTCTTCTTTTGAGGCTTGGCCACAGAAAACAGAAAGTTGAGAGGGGTCCAGACATTTATTCGTGAGATCTGCCCATAACCCCTCGAAGATTTCTTCATGCTTCCTTGTTTCGAGAGAGCGGCCCACAACTTCTTCTTTGAAGGAAAGACGCAGGACCTGGCATCGGGAGAGCAGGGTCGGCATCACCTTTTCACCGAAGGCGGCGCCCAGAAGGTAGGTGACACCGAGTCTTGGCTCTTCCAGCCTCTTGAGCAGGGCGTTTTGAGCGGCTACGCTGAGATGGGATAGATAGGGGATAAGAATAAAACGTTTCTGTCCAGCCGCTTCCGTAAAGCTCACATAGGTAGCCAGAGATCGTACGGCTTCGACTCCGATGCTGGCCGCTGAGGTCTTTTCCAAAACTCTGCAGAAGGGGTGGGTTTTGGATCGAAGAAGATGATGAGTGTGTTCGGCGCTGTCGCCAGGGATTTGGACAGCGGGCGTAAGAAAAGACAGGAGGGGGCCCGAAATGAAAGAAGGGGTTATTCCCCTTAAAAGCCAAGCCTGAGGGCCTTCAGATAGAGACAAAGCGTGGGCAAATTTCTCTAGCATGGGAGAGGCTCCCATAAGGCGCAGGGGAAGCGATGGGCCAGGGTCTGCAGAATTTTCTGATGCACAGCCTGTATGGGCTGTTGAGCTGGCACAGTGACCAGGCGATGGGTTCTTTCTGCAAGCCTTTGGAAGCCTTCACGGACTTTTGCGTGGAAGGCCCTATCTCGGGCTTCGAAAGCATCATAGGTATTTTTCTTGGGGCTTTGGGCAAGGCGCTTCTTTCTTCTCTGCTCGCCAAGGTCAAGGGGTAGATCAAGGAAAAAAGTCAAATCAGGCGTCACGGATCCCAGAGCAAATTTATGAACATCTTCCAGGCCTTGTAGGCTTACACCCTGGGCGTACCCTTGGTACACCTGTGTGGAGTCGGCGAAGCGATCGCATAAGACCCAGGCACCCGCTTTGAGGGCGGGTTGGATAACCTTCTCAACCAGATCATGGCGTGCAGCATACAAAATGAGGGACTGAGAGACGGCATCCCAGGATACGGCAGGGGTATCTTTCAAGAGGGTCCTCAACGCTTCAGCGCCAGGGGTGCCCCCTGGTTCCCGTGTGGCTACCACCGGCACACCTCTAGCCCGCAAATAGTTTTCCAGAAGACGGACCTGGGTGGATTTTCCAGACCCTTCTCCGCCTTCAAAGGTGATGAACTTAGGGCCTAACTCACAAGAAGACACGACGATCTAGGTCTGTCTTAGGAGGCGAGCGTCAGGGCTGCCCTCCATGCGCACTTTCTCCAAGATCTCTTGAGCAACGGAGGCTTCTTTATGAGGGCCGAGGATAACTCGGTAGAAGAGGATGCCCTTCTGCTGAACTTCCTTTAAGGTGCAGTTCCCAAAGCCCTCCAGCTTTTGTTTCAGTTTCTCGGCATTCTCCTTTTTGCCAAAGCTTCCCGCCTGGATGTAAAAAAGTCCCTGCTCGTCTGCAGGCTTGTCTTCCGATGCAGAGGGTAAAGAAACGGCGGGTGTTCCCGGGAGATTAGCATTCAGACTATCTCCATCAAAAAGCTCCTCTCCTGCAGGCGGGCTGTTCTGGGCGGCGTCTCCCGAAACCTCTCCTGAACCTAAAGAAGATGAGGGCTTCTCGGGAGGTGGGAGAGGGGCTTCTGCGACAAGGGGGGGGCTGGCAGGGGGGATGGGCACCTGGCTTCCCTTGATGGTTTGCAGGGCCGCGGCTGATTCCGCAGGCAAGAATTCAACTCTCACCTTGGCGGATCCCTGGGGGATCATTTCAAGGGTACGTGCTGCTGCAGGTGAAAGATCAATAAGCTTGTCGTTGGCAAAAGGTCCTCTATCATTGACCCGGACAATCACGCTTTTGCCGTTCTCGAGATGGGTCACCCGTACAATTGAGGGAAGGGGCAGTGTTTTGTGGGCTGCGCTCAAAGCATTCCCATCGAACAGTTCACCATTGGCGGTGGGCTTATTTTGAAAGCCTTGCCCGTACCAGGACGCAAACCCAATTTCGTCGTATTTTTTATTCTCTGCCGGAAAATACCAAGTACCATTCACCTTGTAGGGTTTGCCCAGACGGTAGGTGGCCTCTCCTTTGTAATGGGTCCAGGGCCCTGGTGCTGCGGGGGCTGGACCGGGAGACCCGAAGCCTTCGGATGGTACCGAGAGCGGGGTAGTCTGTGAAAGTGTCTCGTCACCTTTTATTTGAACAGGCTCGGGGGGGGCCAGAGGTGATTCTTTCCTTTGTTTGACGCATCCTGTGAGGAAAAGAAGGCTTAGAAGGAGGAGGGAGAGCGCTTTCCCAGCTACCAAGGGAGGCTGATGTGTTCGGACAGCAAGGCTGTGGTTATGGCAAAATCTATTGAATCGTTCCATTGTAATAATACCCTAAAATTATGGTACACAATAAAGGCTTTACCAGATTCTTTCAAATAGATAATAGATCCAGGTAATGTTTTTTCCATCTCAGAGGTTCCGGAGGGAAAAATTACCCCTCGGTTTTGCCATTGAAGCCTGGTCTTTTGTAACGAAAGCCCGGCATATTTTTTGACATCAAAACCTGGAGATAGGGAGACTTCCCTGCCCCAGGGCTCGTGCTCCCTCCACCCTCTCTCCTTCAGAAATTGAGCGACTTGGGTAAGCATTTTCTCCATCGCAGGAAATTGCGCCGAAGTATTTTGCGGTATGATTGGGGAGGGGGCC
>CAYXFG010000092.1:0-3830 GCA_964464225.1 uncultured Holosporaceae bacterium | reverse complement strand
ACCCACTTGCCCACGGGGCTGGTGGTTCAACAGCAAGATGAGAAGTCTCAGCACAAAAACAAAGCGAAGGCTCTCAAGATCTTACGATCGCGCCTTTACGAAATTGAGAGAGAAAAAGCTCAGAGCGAGCGCTCCCTCCACCGTAAGACTCAAGTGGGCTCTGGAGACCGTTCTGAACGTGTCCGCACCTACAACTTTCCACAGGGCCGCGTCACAGATCATAGGATTAACTTAACCCTCTATAAAATAGATCTCATTGTCAATGGAGAAAGCTTGGAAGATCTTATCAACGCCCTTATCACTGAAGATCAGGCCGAGCGCTTGGCAAGCCTGGAGTAAAAGTCTTGTTTAAAATTGCAAATTTATCAGAGTCTCTAATAAATAGCATGAGATCCACCGGGGTCTGGCAAGAAAAATCACCCATTGCCCTTGAGAGGTTACGTCAAGTAACCCTGCTCCACTATGACTTTGAGGGGCAAACCCTAGAGGGTTCTATGGTGGTCATGGACGCTGTAGCTCCTCAGGTCTTGAAAATCTTCAAAGCCCTTTGGGAAAGGAAGTTTCCCTTAAAACAAGTTATGCCTATAGATTTTTACCAGGGCAGTGATGATTTATCCATGGAGGCCAATAATTCATCTGCCTTCAACTATAGGCCTATTGCCAACAGCTCGTCCTTGTCCCTTCATTCCTATGGCGTAGCCCTGGACCTGAACCCATGGCAGAACCCTTTTGTGGGGAACCCTTTTGAAATACCGGACAAAGCATGCTCTGGTGTCGAAGTCTGGCCAAGCCAGGGCGTTCCTTATCTTAACAGAACCCGGTTAAAGCCTGGCATGGTAGAATGTGTGAAAGATATTTTTGAAGCTTATGGTTTCCGAGAATGGGGAGGTAGTTGGGAATCCCCTCAAGATTACCATCATTTCCAACTGCCGCGCCCCCTTGCCGAGTTGTTAGCAAAAATGACAGGTCCTCATGCTGAAACATTTTTCAACTGGTATGTGAAAAACGATCCTCGCGACCTCGATTATGTTGCCTTGAATAAAGCCCATAGCTCTGACCCAGGGGCCTTTGCCTTGTCCCATTCCTAAATGTGTGTCGGAGACCTTCTCTTTTATGCTCGATCTCTCTACCCCACTTTGGAAAATGCCCATCTGAGAGCTCTTTTGGCTCACCTCTTACAGAGATCCTCGGAAAGCCTGTTCGCCTTCCCAGAAACGGAAGTTTCCCTATCAGACGAAGCTTTATTTTTGCAGAAAGCTGGCCTACTGGCGGGCGACATGCCTCTTAGCCGTATCCTGGGGAAAAGATCCTTCTGGAAAGATGAATTCTTGCTCTCTGAAGAAACCCTTGATCCCAGGCCAGATTCTGAATGCTTGATAGAAGCTGCGCTGCATATACGTGCTGACAAAACCATAGCCTTCAAAATCTTAGACTTGGGCACAGGCAGCGGCTGCCTTCTTCTTTCTCTCTTGCGAGAATACCCCAAGGCCCGGGGCACCGGCGTAGATGTCCAGGAGGGGGCTCTCCACACAGCTCGAGAAAATGCTGTCCTGATGGGACTTCAGGAGCGCGCTTCTTTTTTTACCAGCGACTGGTGTGAAGAAGTCCAAGGAACCTTTGACCTCATAATTTCCAATCCCCCTTACATTAGCGACAAAGATTATGAGGGTCTGGCTCCTGGGGTGAGGCTTTACGACCCCCCCCGTGCCCTTAAAGGCGGAGCTGATGGTCTGGAGGCTTATCGTGCTTTGTTGGCGCCTCTAAGGCAGCACGTAGCGGCCCATGGCCACCTCCTTTTGGAAATAGGCTGGAATCAAAAGGCTGAAGTGACACTTTTACTTGAGAATTCGGGCTTTAAGCTCAGACGCACTTTTAAAGATTTGGGGGAGAAAGATCGCATTTTAGTTGCATCCCCTTTAACTTAAATTCATAATATCCAAGGAGATAGGGATCAAACAAAAGGCTTCTCATGAAAATTGAAAAACTCACCGACCGGCTAAAAGGCTTTCTGCAATCTGCTCAGTCACTTGCCCAAGAGAGAGGCAATCAACACATTATGCCCGAGCATCTCTTGAAGGTTTTCTTGGACGATCCCGAGGGCATGGGCTCTTCCCTGATACGTGCAGCTGGGGGCAATCCCTCTCTTGCTAAGCAAGGGGTTAATGGGTCCTTAGAAAAGCTTTCCCGGGTGGAAGGGGTGGAGCAGACCTACCTCTCAGCCGAGTTGTCCAAGCTTTTAGAGGCGGCAGATAAAGAGGCTTCAAAATTAGGAGACACCTTTACCACAGTGGAGATGGTCCTTTACGCCATGTTGCAAGACGGCAAACTGGAGGTAAGTCGCATTTTAAAGGATGCAGGCCTTTCAGGCCCTCTGCTTCTTAAATCACTCCAAGACATGAGAAAAGGCAGAAACGCCCATTCTGCGAGCGCAGAATCCCAGTACGATGCCTTAAAGAAGTATGCAAGAGATCTCACAGAAGACGCCCGGGAAGGTAAGCTAGATCCCGTCATCGGCCGTGACGAGGAAATCAGGAGGACCATCCAGGTTTTATCCAGGAGGACTAAAAACAACCCTGTCTTAATTGGAGAGCCTGGGGTTGGAAAAACCGCTATCGTGGAGGGTCTCGCCCTTCGAATTATTAATGGAGATGTCCCAGAAAGCCTTAAAGATAAGAAGCTGCTGGCTTTGGATCTAGGGTCTATGATTGCTGGAGCTAAGTACAGGGGAGAGTTTGAAGAACGCCTCAAGGCGGTTTTAACCGAAGTCGACGCCTCAGCAGGCAGCATCATTCTCTTCATCGATGAACTCCATACCCTGGTGGGTGCTGGAAAAACAGACGGCGCCATGGATGCCTCTAACATGCTAAAACCGGCGCTGGCCCGAGGAGAACTTCACTGTGTAGGCGCCACAACTCTGGATGAATATCGACAATATATTGAGAAAGATGCAGCCCTGGCCCGCAGATTTCAGCCGGTTTATGTGCCAGAGCCTAAGGTGGAAGAAACCATATCTATTTTAAGAGGGCTCAAGGAGAAATACGAGCTCCATCATGGAGTCCGCATCACAGATGGCGCCATTGTTGCAGCCGCCACTCTGTCCAACCGTTATATTGCCGACAGGTTTCTTCCGGACAAAGCCATTGATCTTATAGATGAAGCCGCAAGCCGACTGCGCATGGAGGTAGATTCCAAGCCCGAGGCTCTGGACGAGCTGGATCGAAAAATAATGCAGCTTAGGATAGAGCGTGAAGCCTTAAAAAAGGAGAAGGATGAAGCCTCGCAAGAGCGTCTACAGGGCCTGGAGCAAGAACTTAAAAAGCTGGAATCGCAGGCCACTGATATGCTGACAGTCTGGCAAGCTGAAAAACAGAAGCTGCATCTTGCTCAAGACTTAAAAGAAAAGATAGAGAAGAACAGAAATGACCTTTTAAATGCCGAGAGAGCAGGAAACTACAGCCTGGCTGGGGAAATAAAGTATGGCACACTTCCTGATTTGGAAGCCAAGCTTAAAGTCGCCCAGGCTCAAAATACAGAAGACAGCTCCCTTTTGCGAGAAGAAGTAACCGGCCAAGATGTGGCAGCCGTCGTCTCCAAGTGGACGGGCATACCCATGGATAAGATGCTGGGCAGCGAAAAAGAGAAACTTCTCCACATGGAGGGTGAACTTCATAAAAGGGTGGTGGGCCAAGAAGATGCCATAAGGGTTATCTCCGATGCTGTGCGGCGGGCGCGCGCCGGTCTGCAAGACCCGAACCGCCCTATGGGGTCTTTCCTCTTCCTAGGACCTACGGGCGTAGGCAAGACAGAGCTAGCCAAAGCCCTGGCCTTAT
>CAYXFG010000091.1:0-3991 GCA_964464225.1 uncultured Holosporaceae bacterium | reverse complement strand
GAGAGGCCTCAAAGGGATCAAGAACAAAAAATACCCCCATGTAGCCCAACCCCAAAGCTGCCCACCTTTTTTTGGAAACTTTCTCATTCAAGAATAACGTGGAGAAAAGCGGCAAGATAAGAGCATAAGAATAGTTAAGAGCACTGGCCTTGATGAAAGAAACCTCTCGAAACCCGTAAAACAAAAGGACCATGCTGGAAACAGAGAACAAGAGGCGCCATGCCTGCGTCCTCACATCCTTCGTTCTAAAGACGAGAGGAGACCAGCCTTGCCTCAGCAAAGGCGGCAAAACGGCCAAAAGCACCATCAGCCCGCGGAAAAAGTTAAGCTGCAGCGAGGGCAGGCCCTTAAGATATTTGACAAGAGCCATCATCACTACGAAGGATAACTTGGTGAGTAGGATCCAAAAGATCCCCCACACCTTGGATGACTTCTCCGGCAGGAGGCGGTGAGAAACAGTCACGAGAGCTCACTTTCTAAAACCAAAGCCTGGGTTTGTTGATGTAGGCCGTAGAGGATATCAAAGGCTTGTTTGGGAGAGATATCATTTATCTCCACAGAAAGAAGGGCCCGTAGAATGGGGTTGATAGGGGTGGGAACAGGGGACAAAGATGCCGAGGGCCCCGCCCTATTAGCAGGCGTCTGACCCTTTTTTTCCCATAGTTCTAGAAACTCTCTCGCCCTCTTAAGAAGCCCCTCAGGAAGCCCCGCCAGCTGGGCCACTTGGATGCCATAGGACTTGTCAGCTGCCCCTTCTTTAAGCGTATGCGTAAAAATAATTTTTCCCTCCCATTCCTTTACGTCCATTGTATAGCATCTTAGGCAAGGCAGAGACTCTTTCAAGTCCACCAGTTCATGATAATGTGTGGCAAAAAGAGCGCGGCACTTTAGGCGATCATGAAGATATTCCAGGGTGGAGGCGGCAAGTGCCATCCCATCATAGGTGGAAGTACCACGCCCCATCTCGTCCAAGATGACAAAAGAACGCGAGGTGGACTGATTGATAATGGCCGCTGTTTCAATCATTTCCACCATGAACGTAGAGTGTCCCCGTGCCAGATCGTCGGAAGCCCCTATCCTACTATAAAGGCGGTCCACCAGACCCAGTTCTGCGGACTCGGCAGGAACGAATGATCCCACATGGGCCAAAAGAACAATCAAAGCATTCTGCCTCAGATACGTACTTTTCCCTGCCATGTTGGGTCCTGTAACAAGGTGTACATGCCCGTCGCAAGAAAGGGAACAATCGTTAGGGGCAAAGGGGGCCCGCGCGTTGGACAAGGCAGCCTCTACGACAGGATGGCGCCCTTTCAAAACCCGGTAAGAAGGAGCTTCCACAAAATGAGGGCGGCCATAAGCCCGTTGATGAGCCAGCTCGGCCAGGCCTCGCACCAAGTCCAACTCAGCAATCAATTTGAAAAGAGCGGCCAAGCCCTGGGCGCACCCCAAAACATCCCTCACAAATCCTTGGAAAAGGGTCGCTTCTATCTCCAGACATTGGCTGGACGCGGAGTGCAGTTTCTCTTGAATTTCAGTCAGCTCTACGCTGGAGAACCGAGCTCCATTTACCAGGGTCTGGCGATGAATAAATTGTTCGGGCACACGCTGCCTGTGCGCAGCTGTTATCTCGATATAATAGCCTAAGATATTGTTGAACTTTATTTTCAATGAAGGGATGCCCGTTTCTCGGACATAGCGCGCCTGCAGAGTGGCAATTTCCTGGTGGCCATGGTCTTTCAAGTGGCGCAGCTCGTCCAGCTGTTGGAGGTAGCCCGATTTAACAAATCCGCCCTCACGAGCCAAGATCGGCGGCGCTTCCACCAGGGCCCTGGCTAGCTTTTCCTCAAGGCCGCCCATGCCCACGAGAGCAGAAAGTTCAGAAAAGCAGGCCTGCGCCTCTAAAGGAGTACCTTTTAAGAGATCATGAACCTGGCGGCCCACACCAAGCGCCCTTTCCAGCATCTTCAAGTCCCTGGGCCCTCCCCGGTTGTAGGCAAGGCGGCCAAAAGCACGCTCTCCATCCGGGCACTTCTTCAGGATCTCTTCCAAGGACTCTCTCAAAGATCTCTCTTCCAACAGCGCCGCCACCTGATCCAACCGATTTTGGATGGGCTCCAGGCGCGCAAAAGGATAGGCCAGCGCATGCCGGAGCGCCCTGCCGCCAGCGGCAGTGCATGTATAGTCCACGGCCTCCAAGAGGCTTCCCCTTTTCTCTCCTCGCAAGGTTGTGAAGATTTCGAGATTCCTCTGGGTAGAGGCATCCATCTGCAAATAGTCTCCGCTCCGCAGTCCCATGGGCACACCCAGAGCTACGTCCTTGGATTTTTGAGTAAGAGAAATGTAATCCAGAAGAGCCCCCACTGCCTTTACTTCCAGATCTGACCAGGACCCCAAAGCATCCAGAGAAGCCACCCCATAAAATTTCTTTATTTTTTCTTGGTTGTTTTCATAATCGAAGCGACTGTCAACCTGATGAGTTATCTTGGCTTTATAGGGAATTAAAGACTCCACCAAGGAAGGTATTTGAGACAGTTTTTCTGTCATCAAAATTTCCTGGGGAGAAAGGCGAGAAAGCACGCCCTCTAATTCGTGCTCGCTTACCAGTTCCCGCAGGCATATGCCGGTGGAAATGTCAGCGGCAGCCACAGCCACACCTTTTATATCGCCCACCAGCGCCACCAAATAGCTAGGGTTCTTGGGATCCAAAAGAGATTCTTCTGTAAGGGTGCCGGCCGTGATGACACGGATCACGTCTCTTTTGACAATGGATTTGTGTCCCCTACGCTTGGCTTCTTCGGGAGATTCCATCTGTTCAGCTAAAGCCACTTTGCACCCCTGCTTTACCAACCGAGAGATATAGCTGTCGGCGGCATGAAAGGGGATGCCACACATGGGTATGTCTTCGCCCTCCTTTTTTCCCCTTCTCGTAAGGGTGATATTCAGAAGGCGGGCAGCCCTGACGGCATCGTCGAAGAATAGCTCGTAGAAATCCCCCAATCTGAAAAGCAACAGACAGTCCTTATAGTTGGCCTTCAGCTCATAATATTGCTGAATCATGGGGGTGAGGGTCAGCGGAGAATCCACCGCTATCTGCAAGCCAGGCTCTCTAAGGGACAGATCAGACATGGCCTTCCTCCATAGGCCGCGCATCCTTGGCTTGGTGAAACAAAGAAATGCAGGATAGGCAGCGCACTTTAGGATGGGCCTCTCCCAGAGGCACAGAGTCGGATACGGTAAGCGAGCCCAGAGAGCCTTCCCTTTCCATGAACGAGACCCCCGAAGATAAAACAGCATGCGAGGCATAGGCATGAACCTCCACCGCACCGTATTTTCTAAGAGCCACGGACGCACGGAAAAGAGTCTCTCCAGAATCCACAATGTCATCCACCAGGATGGTGGTCTTTCCCCGCACGATCTCCTGTGAAAACGGTGGCTGTAGATCGCTATCAGAGCCTCTTCTCTTGCTTAAAACCGCCAAGCGCAGCCCCAAAGCCTGTGCTAAAGCAGCCGCCCTGCCCTGGCCCCCGTTATCAGGACTAACGATGAGGCACTCACGCCCCCCGAACCGACCAGCAATGTCTCGAGCGAATAAGGGAACCATGGAAAGATGACTCAAAGGGAGAGAGAAAAAATCCTTCAAACGCGCCTTATGCAGATCCAGGGTGATCAGGCGATTGATGCCCGATCCCTGCACCACATCCGCTGCGACTTTCGAGGAAAGAGCCCTACAGGGACGGTCTAATTGATCCTGCCGCGCATACCCAAAATAAGGAATGATCGCCGTTATGTTTTGGATAAGCTTCTGTCTCAGAGCTTGTACCATGAGAAGGAACTCGAACATTCGATCGTTGACCGGGGAAGAGGTGGACTGAATAAGCGTCACATCTTCTCCCCCCAGGTCCTCAGAGAGGTAGTAACTTGTCTCACCATCCCGAAATCTGTCAAATACCCCTGATACTACGCGGAGGCCTCGAGCCCGGAGGTAGGCTCC
>CAYXFG010000090.1:0-3995 GCA_964464225.1 uncultured Holosporaceae bacterium | reverse complement strand
CAGGAAAAGGTGGCAGCATAACCCCCCCAAATAGCCAAGGGGGCCGGCACCTCCAAGTAGCTTGTGAGGTAGATGCTGAGGAAGCCCACCATGGTATAGGTAAGCACACCATCAAAAGCCCCCACCGAGAAAACCATGACGCAGGACCTCCAGTGTTTCTTGAGGGCAGTCTTCAAGGGAATGACTTCTACCTTGTCCATTTTCTGAATTTCCCTAAAGATGGGGCTCTCCCGCAGTTTTAGACGCACATAAACCCCAAATAAGCTGAGTGAGCCCCCTAGCAAAAAAGAAAGGCGCCAAGCCCAAACAGGGAAGATAGATAATGCAAAAAAAGCCTTGGCGGCCAGAGCCAGGAGGGATCCAATGAGACACGATCCCACGATGAGGCCGCCCGTAAAGCCTGGGAGTTTTTTCCCCAAGTGCTCTAGAGCGAAAATGAGGGCACCATTGAATTCACCACCGGCGCACAAGCCTTGAAGAAGGCGGCACAGAATGAGAATAAGGGGGGCTGCTATGCCGATCGTCTGATAGTCTGGGAGCAAGGCGATAACGAGAGTTGGCAGTCCCATCCCTATGATTGACAGACTAAGGGCCCTCTTGCGTCCCCATCTATCCCCTATATATCCGAAAAAGATGGCCCCCAGAGGTCGTACGACAAAAGCCACAGAAAACATTCCCCAGCTTAGGATCAAAGAGAGAGAGAGGTTGTGGCTAGGGAAATAGAGGGAGGCAAAAAGATCAGCCAGAACGCCGCACAAGGTTAGGTTATAAAACTCTAGGGAGTTTCCAACGATGCTGGATACGATGACTCGTCTATTCTGTTTATCAAATATCATTATTTCCCAAGGAACACAGGCTAATTACAGTATAGCAATTCACGAGCAGAGAGCAAGAAAATCCTCGAATCTCATCAAACAAAAGTTTGACCCCCTATAAAAATAATGCCATCCTGATTAAATAAGTAGAAAAAATTGCATGGGGAGAGAATTTCGTGACCAGATCAGAACTTGTTGATAGACTCTCTCAAAAGATGGGCCAACGCTCTAAAAGAGACATCGAGAGGATAGTATCCATCATATTCGAAGAAATCGCGCACTCTCTTGAAAAAGGCAGGCGTGTTGAGGTCAGGGGCTTTGGAACGTTCTTTGTAAAAAATCGCAAAGGGCGGGTTGGAATTGACCCGCGGGATGGCCGTGCTCTGCATGTGGCTGCCCACTATGCGCCCGCCTTTCGGCCAGGGCGCCTTATGGTGCAGGCCCTCAACTGCTGAAGCATCTCAGCCTTCATGGGACAGGGATGGGGATAAGCCCTAGAGTTTTCTTGACGAAGCGATGTATTTTGTCCGATAGTATCGAAACAAAATTTTTACTTCCAAAGCTGGGGAATAAGGAAATATATGAAGTTTATACTCCAAAAGGCCTTTCTTTTACTTTTCTTTTTCGGAACTCTTTGGGCACAAGACGGCTCGTGGAAAATTCCCCCGACTTCATCGGTCTGGATTCTGCCTGACGGCACTAAAGCTATCTTGCGGCCTTTGCGTGAGACCCCCTCTGATTTGAAAATCCTTTATACGATCTTGAAAGATTCCGACACCACGCGCATGCAAAGGGATGGCACTCCTTGGCCCGACGCTTCCATCCAAGGGACTTTTAACGCTTACGTCGCTTACTGGAAAATAATGAAGGATTTTGAAAAGTTAGGCCTCCAGCCTTCCTCTTCCATACCAGCTCTTTTCTTAGTAGTGGGCGAACAAAACCAGGCCATAGGCTTTGGAGGCATACAAAAGAATATGAGAGACAAGACCGTGGATGAGATCCATTATGCGTTGCTTCCACCTTATCGACGGAAGGCTCTAGGAACCAAAATGGGAACTTTCATAATGGAGTTTTATAAAAAGATTTATGGGGATAGACCTCTTCAAGCGATTGTAGTGCCAGAAAATGTCCCTTCCAGGCGTCTTCTAAGCAAGCTGGGTTTTCGTCCGCTCTTGGATGAAAAAGGTAAGCAAAAGTTCCATCTTTTTAAAGTGTGGAAAAACCGCCGCTATGATATCTTTCAATACGATCCTCCTTCGCAAAAAAGTCCCCCCTTTTCTTAGGCTTTAACGTAGAGGTTCCCCGCCATGCGGAGGATTTTTCCCTGTATTTCTAATTCCAGAAGCAGGGCAGAAAGCCTAGGGCCAGCGATCCCCATTTGTGCAAACAGATGCTCACTACAGGTGGGTACTGCACTAAGTACTTCCAATATTTTTTTCTCTATTTCCAAAGCAGAAGAAGGCCCCGCAGCCTGCTTGGAACAGCCCCCGCCCACTGGGAGATCTCTTTTTTTCTGATGGCTCGTGCTCCCTAAGGCTTCCAGGATATCATGGACTGATTCCACAAGAGAAGCTCCGTCTTTTAAAAGGGCGTTGCTACCCCGACACCTGGGATCCAAAGGAGAGCCCGGGACGGCAAGTACCTCTCGTCCATAATCCATTGCATAGCGAGCTGTGTGGAGAGATCCAGATTGAATAGCGGCTTCTACTACCACAACTCCGTGTGACATGCCTGCGATCAGGCGGTTTCTGCGGGGGAAAAGGGATGCCTGGGGGGCGGTGCCAAACGGTGATTCACTAACTAGGAGACCTTCCTCAGAAATTTCCTGGTACAGAGCCCTATTCTCTGGTGGGTATATATGGTCGATGCCGTTTGCCAGGACGGCGACGGTGCCCGTAGCTAAGCTGCCCTCGTGGGCGGCGGTGTCAATGCCTCTGGCTAGGCCTGAGACGATGCCCCAGCCTTCTAATCCTAAGTCTGCGGCAAGAGCTCTGGCCATTCTTCCCCCATTGAAAGATCCGTTCCGAGATCCGACAATTCCTATGAGGGCACAATGGAAAAGCTCCACCTTCCCTTTAACAGAAAGAACGGGGGGTGCGTCTACAATCTCCCTTAGAAGAGGGGGGTAAAAAGGATTTTCCAGGTGTATAAGGTAGGCCCCAAAATCTGCATGAGCCTCCAGCTCCTCCTTTATGTTGGAAATTGTCTGAAATTCATAGGGGGTCTCTGACCTAGTAAGAGGCCTGTAATTTTTTAAAATGCTCTGTGGGGTTTTATAAAGCTTTAATAGCTTCTTATAAGTTACGGGGCCGATCCCAGGAGTACGGACGATCTGCAGCAGAGGTATAAGGGCTTCATTATCCATGCGTTTTTACACAAGAAATACCCCATTTTCTCCCGGCGGGGAAGAAAAAAAGTATGTGCCCTGCTTGATTAAAAAGACAGACCTATTCGCTCTGAAGCTTCAAGTGGTCCTCTACAACTGAAACGGAAACGCGGGACCCATCCTTTATCTTTCCATTTAAGATTTCCAACGCCAGAGGATTCTGTAGGTAGCTTTGTATAACCCGCTTGAGGGGGCGCGCACCATACACAGGATCATAGCCTTTGTTGGCCAGCCACTCTTGAGCCTGTGGATCCAAAGAGAGCGTAATCTTCCTATCACTCAAAAGTTTTTCAAGCCTCTTAAGCTGAATTTTAACAATGTCTGCCATCTGACTGCGGGTTAAACGGCTGAAAATGATAATGTCATCCAGCCTATTTATAAATTCTGGTCGGAAAGAGCTCTTCACAATCTCCATAACCTGCTCCCGTACCTGTTTGGACAGCTCCCCCTCCGGCGTATGTGCTAGAATCTCGCTCCCCAGGTTAGAGGTTAAAATGATCAGAGTGTTTTTGAAGTCCACGGTACGTCCTTGACCATCGGTGAGGCGTCCATCATCCAAAACTTGTAGCAGAATATTAAAGACGTCCCCGTGAGCCTTTTCAACCTCATCGAACAAGATAATCTGATAGGGGCGTCGCCGCACAGCTTCTGTCAGAACGCCTCCTTCTTCATATCCCACATAGCCAGGCGGGGCTCCGATCAGGCGAGATACTGCATGCTTTTCCATGAACTCGGACATGTCGATCCTCAAAAGAGCGCTTTCATCAGAAAAAAGATATAAGGCCAGGGCTTTG
>CAYXFG010000089.1:0-4040 GCA_964464225.1 uncultured Holosporaceae bacterium | reverse complement strand
GGGGGCGGCTCAGCTGGGGGAAGATCGTCCCTTACTATGACAGAAAACAGATTGACGAGGGTGCGCTGGAGGGTCGCGGTCTGGAGCTGGCCTGGGTGGATGATCCTGTGGAGGCTTTTTTTCTTCATATCCAAGGCTCAGGACGTGTACGTCTGCCAGATGGTAACGTGCTGCGGGTGGGGTATGCGGGATCCAACGGCCATGCTTTTGTGCCCATCGGCAAAAAACTGGCGGAAAGGTCGCTTTTGGAAATGAAAAATGTGTCCATGCCCTCCATACGAAAATGGATGATGGATAACCCTGCCCAGTCCACCTCCCTCATGCATGAAAACCCTTCTTACATTTTCTTCCGAGAAATTCAAGGACAAGACGGTCCCATAGGCTGCATGGGGGTCCCTGTCACCCCTGGCCGCAGCATGGCGGTAGACCACAGGATCTGGCCCATGGGGGCGCCCTTGTGGTTTGATGGTGCCCATCCAGAGAACAGCCTGAATATCCGCCGCCTCATGATAGCCCAGGACACCGGGGGCGCCATCCGCGGCGCCGTGCGTGGAGACTTTTTCTGGGGCTACGGCAAAGAGGCTCAAGAAAAAGCAGGCACCATGAAAATCAAAGGACAATACTATGTGCTGTTGCCCCGGGGTATCATCGTGAATCCTGCCTATGTCCACTAATGCTGACCCCCGACGACCAGAAGCTCTGGAGGCTTTTTGTCCAAGGCGTTACACCACTTCCAAAACATAAAAAATCTAAAGCCCCCCCTTACAAATCTCCCCAGGCCCGGCCTCCTGTTTCTGCGCCGCTTTCGAGGCCCGCCTTCCAGGGCCCAACACCGCCATTAGTGACGGGGGGAGAGAGCCTTCTGCTCCCCAAAACCACATCCCTTCTTTTTAAGCCCCTTGATCGCCTTACAAGCCGAGCTATAAAGGCGGGACGCCTCCCCTTGCAAGGCCGTCTTGATCTGCACGGCATGACTCAAAACCAAGCCTATGAAGCCCTGAGCGCCTTTTTATCCCAGGCTGTCGCCCAGGGACTGAAAAGGGTGCTGGTGATCACGGGTAAGGGGAGCGCCCCTGGGTCTTCGGGTGTTCTGCAAAAGAATCTGCCCGTGTGGCTTGAAAACAGAGATAGGTTTCCTTTCTTACTGAGCCTCAGCCCAGCTCATCCAGCCGACGGGGGGCTGGGCGCTTTCTACGTTTTCATGAGACGTTCGAACTGAGCCCCCAGGGAAACATCGTTTTTCTGGCGCCTTGGGATTCTTAGATCTTGATAGAGCTTGGTAAGGGCGTACGCCCGTCGCCCCCAGAAGAACTGAGCAACAGCCGTGGCTTGTTAGAAATGTTTAAGAAATTCTGCCCCTCCCTGAACCTTCACAAATGTTCTCAGGAGGCCTGAAAGACGCACCAGGCCTGTTAAGGCGGGCCCCATAAGTTGCAGGTGAGGCCACTTGTCTTCAGCTCCCCGGCGCTCTGCCCCCCTGGCACGAAAACGTAATCACCCATGAAAGTCTTCCAGAGACCCTTTTAAGAGGCTGTCCCAAAGTGAAGGTGGATTTGCCAGGCAAGAAAGCTTCGTGGAAAAACTTCAGGCCCACGGCTTGAAAAGCCGCGAGGCGGTGGCTCCTACTGAAGAGAAGGCACAGCCCCCAAAAGGAAAGCTATGAATAAAGAAGGGTTAAAAAGAATGCCCTGCCCCCAGAATCGGGAAAGCAAGTTCTAGCCCTGACGGGCCTTTAGGCGGGGTTTGGCCTTGTTGATAACATACAAGCGGCCTTTGCGGCGAACAATCCGAGAATTTTTGTCGCGGATCTTTACATTTTTTAGAGAACTAACAACCTTCATTTGGCAACCTTCATCTGAACGCACCTAAAATTTAACGTGGCTAGAAACTAGCATCTTTGGCCCCGCGTGTCAACGCCAGAGCCCTTCATTCAATGGCCCCCTGCAAAGTTTTCAAGCTGGAAGCTTGGGTCAAAACCCTCCCAAAGTCATCAAGCCTGGGCAGCACCGCCCGCTGCACTGGAAAAGGTCCTGCGATATACGGGCCAGGGCTATGCGCCCCTCAGGGCATAGGCTTATAAAAGTCGTAGGGGTTGCCCTTAATATCCGGTCTCACCAAGCGCAGATCCCGGGAAACCTGAAACTGAATGGTCCTTTCCAAGGGAGTAAGCTTCAAAAGCTGATCCGCATTCTCCCGAGCCTGTTTCTGCTCGGAAGCCGTCAACTCGTTAAACCCGTAAACCAAAACCAAAGCGGGGGGTAACTTGCTAAGGCTAGGCATGAGGTCTTGTGGGAAAGCCCCGTCTGCTTGAAAGACCAAGTCATTGCCGCGCTCCTTTATGGAATCAAAAACAAGGCTGTAGAAAGACAGGTCACTCTTTGCCCTCGAAAGCTCTTCCGCGTGCAGCTGTCGGAATTCTTTTATGCTGATGCCCTCACCTAAATAAACAGGAAGGTGAGCCAGCATGCGGACACCCTGCAAAAAATCCCGAGACCAAAATTCTTTTAAGGCTTTCTTCAGAGGGTCAGCCTGAGGAGGAAAGTTAACCACCAGGCTCATCATATCTTTCCCGCTTGAGGGGACCGGTCTGCCCGTGGGGGATGCATTTTCCCCAAAGTCTAAAAAATTGCTTTCGGTAGCTGCATGTACAGCGCCTTGGCTCAAAACTGAAGTCACCACCAGGAACGCTAATTTGGATATTTTTTTCATGTTACATCCTCGCTAGATAGCTTTACTTCTATTAAGAAATTGGTGGGCATTACAGGATTCGAACCTGTGACCCCCTGATTAAAAGTCAGATGCTCTACCGGCTGAGCTAAATGCCCAATTTCTGGGTCCACTATAGTGCGGACGGCCAAGCCGGTCAACCTCGGCCTTGAAAAAACTACTTGCTTTCCTCTTTCTTAAGGACGGCTATAAAAAAGCCATCTGTCCCGTGACTATGGGGCGTCAACCTTAGAAAGGGAGGGTGTCCTTTTCCTTCAGTCCCCAGAACTTCCCGGCGAAATTTGTGGAGAGATTTGACGGAAAAGCAACGATGCTTGTGCATGAGTCGGTAAATCTGAGCCTCATTTTCCGAGGAAAATAAGGAACACGTGGCATAAATCAAAAGCCCTCCTGGAGCCACCATACGCTGGGCCTGGTCCAGAATAGACGCCTGAAGGACATGAAGTTCTTCAATGTCTGCAAGAGAAGTATTCCATTTAAGATCTGGATTGCGCCTCCAGGTCCCGGACCCTGAACAAGGCGCATCCACCAAGACCCGATCGAAAAAGTCCCGATGGCGCTTAAGCCATGTGTCATTCTGGCTTAAGGTATGCAACATAAAGTTATGCACGCCCGCGCGCCTAAGCCTCTTTCGAGCGTTCAGGAGGCGCCCTGCTGAGATGTCTGTACCGATAATCTTGCCTCTGTTTTCCATCTCGGCCGCCAGAGCCAAGGTTTTGCCCCCCGCACCTGCACATAAATCCAGCACCTTCATGCCAGGCTTAACCTCACAGGCCTGAGCAATCAGCTGGGCCCCTTCATCCTGGATTTCTATAAATCCCTGCTTATAAAGATCTGTCTCCACCAAAGTAGGACGGCCCTCCAATCTCAGGCCCACCTTAGAATAAGGTGTCAGGGTGGGCTCAAAACCCAGCTCCCGCAGGTCGGCGAAAACTTTCTCTCGGGTAGACTTAAGGGTATTGACCCGCAGGTCCAGAGGGGCCTCTTGCATCATGGCCTCCATTTCGTCCTTCAAAGAATTGCCGTAGAGACTCTCAAGAAAAGGCAAGAAGGGAGCGGCCACACTCAGCCTTTGATCCAAATCCAGCACTGAAGTATCCCCCTCAGAAACCCTCGTCAGAACCCTTTTTTCCTCAGCGCTCAAAGGCTTAGGCCCATACTGCTGGCCCCTACATAGATTTTCCAACCCCTCCACAGAAAAAGACCCCGAGGAAATGAGGTAGGCCAAGATCCGCGAGGGCGCTGAAATCTCCAGTCCATGATGGCGCAAGAGGCCCTCCACTATCCCTTTCTTGCGCAGAAATCCAAAAAGG
>CAYXFG010000088.1:2081-4055 GCA_964464225.1 uncultured Holosporaceae bacterium | reverse complement strand
TTCCGCAGAAAGACCAGAGTGCTTGGAGGGGCTCCAGCCCCCCCGCCCCTACTGCTGGGATGCGGCAGAACCACTTGCTTGATCAATCGCCAGGGCCGCTTCATACTCTGCATCCTGTTGCTCTTGAAGAGCTCGCCTTTGGTCAAGATTTTCGTTAACATCCCCCAATTGGACCTGAGACGGTTGCGGGGCAGGTGCCAGTTCACCGGCACACGCGATCACGCTAACGCCACTCAAGGCTGCGCCCACGGTGTGCCTTATATCAGGGATTTCCTGCGCAATTTTGAGAAGCCCAACATAGGCCCCCTCCCCACAGGCAGTTTGGTTGGGTTCATTCACATCTTGTAGATGATCGCGACTATTATGACCGCGCATAATCATGGAGAGGGCCTCAATCAAAGGGATTTGTTGGTTTTCAACGGCATCGCCGTAGGCTCTTACCAAAGCCGCAACGGATTTTCCAAGATCTGTTTGTGTCAAAGAATCAGGCGACTCTTTGCCCTCCCAAAAGCTGGTGAGGCAGTCGGAGAGATAGGACACCAGGATTGACTCTCCCTCCAAAGCTTCTCCCACGGTGCCTGGAAGCCTGACTTTCAAGTCCTGTTGTGCCGCATTCCTAAGCCTATCCCATTGTACAGAACCATCTTTGTAGGTTTCAGCAAGCCAGGTCCGCGTGAACATTTTGGGATCAGAAAGATCTGCGCCCCCTCGTTTCAGCAGATTGTACATCAGCACAAAAATCTGACGGATGTTGGGTAGGTCCTCATGGCGGTACTTTCTATAACTGGAAGGATTGGAGATGGCATGACGCGGGATTGTAGTGGGGATTATAAGTTGCGCGCCTCGCCCAATCAATTTTTTCAATACCCCTTCAGTTTCCGGAGAGATTTTCTGGATCGCTCGGATAATGTCAGCATCCGCGTCATCTGTCAGTATGCCCATACCTAGCAGGGCATTGATGCGCCTCATCCTCCGTTGGGTGGAGGCAGGGGTCTTTAATAAGGCTTCTAGGTCGTGCTTAAGCTTAGCTGCACAAAGATTAAAGGACTGATCTGCCATTTCAGCGGTGGGTAGATGGGCCGCAATAATCGCAGCGGTATCTTCGCCTTGCACTAAATTTCGATAAGCGTCTTTTATATCTTTGCGTTGTGCCATCAGCGCTTCTTGGGCGGCTACGTTCTGACCACCCCGGGCAAACCTGGGGTTCGCCACATTATTAGCGCGTTCTTGACCCAGCTGTATGGGTGCTCCTCTGACAACGTTTATGGGAAGGGCCCTTCTGAGCAGCCTGGGAGTTGGGTCTTCCAGGCGGGGGCCTCTATACTTGGGACCCACACGAGCGGCTTCCTGTAAAAAGGAATAGGTCCAGGTAAACAAGTTATCTGGGTTAATGAGCCCTTGCAAGGTGGCCTCCTGGAGATAGGCCGAGGTGAAATCAACTCGATATTGCAACACATCTTCGGGCAGGAACTCGGCGTCTGCAGCCAGGGCCCTCAAGATTTCCACCCGATCATGAGAGTTCATCGCGTCAGAGCACAAATTCAAAGCATATCGCACAACCTCCTCTTTAACAGCAAGGGTTGCTGTAAGGCTCCCAAGAAACTCAATGGCTTGCTCTCTAGCCTCTACGTTAAGATGATGCGTCATAAAAGAGGCAACCATGCTCACAAACCTTCTATTAAATCTTTCCTCATTAGGCTTGTCAGGCTTTTTCAGGAACGGACTCAGAGCCACAACGAGGCTAGACCTTTCAGAAGACGTCGCTTCGGCAGGGAAAATTCCGCTTCCCAACATAAGATCTAGATGGCTTTGACGCTGTGCGTCAGTGGAGAATCTTGAAAAGCTGCTAAATAACTCATAAAAATCCAAAGCGGGTGTGTGGGGCCCTACAAATCCATGCTGAGATAAGAAATCCAAAACTTCAGCTCTCGCCTCTGTAGTTGAACATCCCCCCACAGCCGACAGAATATGGTA
>CAYXFG010000088.1:0-2071 GCA_964464225.1 uncultured Holosporaceae bacterium | reverse complement strand
CTGTCATGTCTATCGTTCGGGTAATAAGACAAAATTTTAGACTCTCGGACAAAATCCACAAAGTCCTCTCTCTCCTGATTCTCCTTGAAACGCACAAGGTAACTGACAACACTGACTTTCTCTTCAACATCTGCGTCGGGGCCGCACAGCCTTAGGGCGCAGTCAACCAGGTGTTGCCTTTGGGCATTATCCGGCACCTTTCCAAAGGCTTGCATCACATAAAGATTATCTTTCCATAACTCTTCGTCATCTCCCTGGTCACCAGGTTGGTTCCTAATTAAAGGGCAGGCCAACACAAAATCCGTAAAGCTCTGCCTTGCATCCATCTCCATGGGTGCCAGCAAATCGATGAAATCCAGCGCACGGTTCCGCTCTTCCCCTTGCTCCCCCGTTGCAGCCATTAAGTTCTGGATCAAGAGGGTGGTGGGGCCTCTATCTTGGCTGGCAAAACGCTGATGTGTAAGAAAAATGAGGCGTGAAATTATATAGGAATTTTCGTCTGGCTTTCTCAGTTTCAAGACGCTTTCTACGACACTAACTCTATCCTCTTCAGGAATATTCTGGAAACTGTCAGCAATCCTCAAGCGGCCCGTGCCATCTACGTTCTGGGGAAAGAGGCTCTCCACCAGGCGCCTATCTGTCTCGGAAAAATCTTCTGGATTATAAGAACGTGGTCCAGATTCAGAAATACTGGCAAATCCTAGAATAAGTACGAAAGAAAGAACAGTTTTAATATATCTCAAGATCTTTATCCTTATCAAATACATCGACCAAATGTTAGTCGCTTTCTCATATATAAGGACTCCCCTCTATGTTTTCAAGGGAAGATTTATTGATTTCATTATTTTAAATGGGTCTTTTTGATTTATGTTTACCCTAAGTATTAGATATTTTCCAAAAAACCTCGAATGTTCCTGGCCCAAGGCCCCCTCTTTATAGACACCAGGCCTCTCAATAGCCGGTCTGTCTTAATCTTCTATAAAGCGGTTGCTTTTTGGGAAACCGGAAGGCGCAAGACGGCCCGCCCCTCCTCGCTTGCCCAGCCACGGCGCAAGATCGACCTCGCGATAGGTTTTGCCTTTCTTTTTCCAAGATAAACCCTGATCCAAAGTCAACGTCTGGAGGTCGCACAGCCCGCCCCCTACATACTTTTGAAGCTTGACGCCTCGGCCTTTCGAAAGATGGGGCAGCTCCTGCAGGGGAAAAATCAAAAGCTTTCTGTTCTCTCCCACCACAGCCAAATGGTCCCCTGTGGCCTCAATGCAAGCCTGCACTCTAAGATTTTCACCCAGGGTCATAATCTTTTTCCCCACTTTGGTCTGAGCGATGCAGTCATGCAAAGGGACCTGGAATCCGCGCCCATCCCCCGAGGCCAAGATAAGATATTTTTGCTGATGGCCGTCGTAGGTTCCCATAAAGAGGATTCCGTCTGTGGGATCCAACTCTATAAACAACCCCAGGGGCTCGCCATACCCCCGGCCTCCGGGTACGAGATGAGCGGGCACAGCATAGGCTCGGCCGCTGGTGCTTACGAATACTATTTTGTCAGTGGTATGGGCTCGGAGCAGGCGGAATGGAGCATCCCCCTCTTTGTATTTAATCTCCGAAGGTTCTATCTGGTGGCCCTTGAAAGCTCGGACCCAGCCTTTCTCTGACATTACAATGGTTAGGGGCTCTTTCTCTAGGACGGCTTCCAGGGGAATATCCTGCGAGGTAGAAGCGACTTCTTCAAAGCGCGTGCGGCGGGGCCCCAAGAGGATATCCTTCGAAAAGTGCTCTTGGACTTCTTTAAGCTCGCTGGCAATGCGTGCCCGTTGCAGGCCCGTTTCTTTCAAAAGAATTTGCAAGTCCTTCTTTTCCTTTTCCAACAGGGCATGCTCTTCTTTTAAAAGAGCTTCTTCCAGCTTTTTCAAAGCTCTCAGGCGCATGTTAAGAATGGCTTCCACCTGAAGATCATTCAAGCGCCACCTATTCATCATAACTTTTTTGGGATCTTCTTCGTCGCGAATGATGCGGATCACTTCATCCAGATTCAGATAGGTGATCAACAAAGCTTCCAAGACCTCGAGAC
>CAYXFG010000087.1:2553-4268 GCA_964464225.1 uncultured Holosporaceae bacterium | reverse complement strand
GGTTTTCTCCTTCCCTCCCAGGCCCCATTATGAGCTGGGGCAGGCCCTAGGCATGATGGATTTCGAGCAAGCCGCCACGGTGTCGGGAAGCCGCTTCGTGTTCTTGAAAAAAGATTTAGCTCGTCTAGAGCGCGCGCTCTGCCAATTCATGGTGGACCTGCATACGCAAACCTTTGGATACGAATTAGTTTCCCCACCCCTGCTGGTAAAGGGAAAAAGCATGTTTGGGACAGGTCAGCTTCCCAAATTCAAGGACGAGTCTTTTCATACTACCGACGGTCTGTGGATGATCTCCACCTCGGAAATCCCCCTTACCTGCTATGCTTCGGACAAAATCTTGGAGGAGAGCGCGTTGCCGCTGCGGCTTACCGCATGTACCCCGTGCTTTCGCTCGGAGTCTGGGGCTGCCGGCAAGGATACCCGGGGGATGTTACGGCAGCATCAGTTCTACAAGGTAGAGCTGGTAAGTCTCACGCCCCCCGAGCAAGCGTCGGCAGAGCACGAGCGCATGGTAGGTGCCGCTGAAGAAGTCTTAAAAAGATTGAACCTCTCTTACAGAGTGGTGCATTTGTGCGCAGGGGACACAGGGTTTTCTTCGCAACGCACCTATGACTTGGAAGTCTGGTTGCCCGGCCAAGAGGCTTACCGAGAGATTTCCAGCTGTTCTTTATGCGGCGACTTCCAGAGCCGCCGCATGAATGCACGCTTTCGCCGCCTCGATGGAAGCCTGGGCTTCCTCAGTACTTTGAATGGATCAGGTCTGGCAGTGGGCCGCACGCTTATTGCTGTTATGGAAAATTACCAACAAAAAGATGGTAGTATTCAAATCCCTCCTGCCCTGGTATCTTACATGGGAGGGCAGGTAGAGATTCGTGGACGGGCCTCCTCAGGAGATCTGTCTTAGAAATCTGAGCCCAACATTTAAGGGGAAATCCTGTGAAAAACTCTCGCGCCTTGCGCATTCTTATTTCTAATGATGACGGCGTTCACGCCCCTGGCCTCGAAGTTTTGGAGAAAGTGGCTCGCTCCCTTTCCGACGACATCTGGGTCGTGGCTCCCGCCAGCGAGCAAAGTGGAGCCGCCCACTCGCTGAGTCTTAATAAACCTTTGCGGGCAAAACAGCTTTCAGAAAAGAAGTTTTCAGTGGAAGGCACGCCCACAGATTGTGTCTTGATGGCAGCAAAAGTTTTGATCACTGACCGCCCTCCTGATCTTTTGCTTTCGGGTATCAATGCGGGTGAAAACTTGGCCGATGACGTCACCTATTCAGGAACTGTGGCGGCGGCCATGGAAGGGACTCTCTTGGGTATACCCTCCGTGGCCCTCAGCCAGTGCGCCCTTCCCAGCGAGCCCATTAAATGGCACACCGCCCTAGAGCATGGGCCGGCCCTTTTAAAACGTTTGATAAAGCAGGGTTGGCCTCCCAAAATTCTTCTCAATATCAACTTCCCCAACATCGAGGCTTCGGCGGTGGAAGGGGTGCAAATAACAGCCCAAGGCCTGAGGAGTGACTATAAAACCCTCGTAAAAGCGCGGGACCCCAGAGACAACCCCTACTACTGGGTAGGACCTGTGCCCGAGAAGGTGGAAGGCCAAGAAGACAGCGACCTGGCCGCTATCTACAAAAACTGTATCTCTGTCACGCCCTTGCATCTTGACCTTACGCACCATGCTACCCTCAAAAAAATGTCAGCTGAATTCCCAAAGAACTAGAC
>CAYXFG010000087.1:0-2543 GCA_964464225.1 uncultured Holosporaceae bacterium | reverse complement strand
CTTGTTTTGGGAGATTTTTCCTTGGGTGTTTCTGGTTTTTGTAACAGGCTGTCAGATTTCCCCTTCGCCAAAGGTGCGGTCCTCGCCTGCGGTCATCGTGCATAAAGTAAGGGCCTCTCCCACTTCTTTCCCTGACCTCATTATTGACAGCGCCTTTGGTCGGCAAAGGGTTTCACCGGCCGTTTGGAATCAAAAGACCTTGTCTTTCAGTGAGGGTATGCCTCAGACCGTAAAAATAGCCCCGGGCGATACTATTTATAAGCTCTCTCGCCGGTACGCCGTTCCCATCCCCACTCTTATCGAGAAAAATAAGCTGCGCCCGCCCTACGAGCTAAAAGCTGGGCAAGTTCTAACTGTGGCAAGCCCGCGCATTCATATCGTGGAAACCGGGCAAGACCTTTTTCAAATTGCTCATCAGCACGGCGTAAGCCCTCATCGGTTAGCTGCTCAAAACAACCTCACTTCGGCCTCCAGCCTTAAGAAATCTCAGATTCTGGTTTTGCCCGCCCGTTTAGCACCGGCCCCACCTAGCCCTGCTCACATGCCCTCCCAGGCTCGCCCTCCTGCCCTAAGCGGGGCGGGCTTCCTGAGGCCCGTTCGCGGAGAGATTGTGCAGAGGTTTGGGCCCCAGCCCCATGGGCTTCATTGTGATGGCATTAACATAAAATCTCCTTTGGGAACCCCTGTGCGAGCCGCAGAAAACGGGGTGGTGGCCTATGTGGGAGATGAAATTAAAAGCTATGGAAACCTGGTCTTGGTGACCCATGGGGACTCTTGGCTTACCGCCTATGCGCATCTGAAAGATGTTAACGTTCAGAGAGGAACACCTGTGCGCCGGGCCCAAATCTTGGGCACTGTGGGCGCAACCGGATCGGCCACCTTCCCCCAGCTGCATTTTGAAATTCGCAAAAAGGGAAAGCCCAAGGATCCGGAGGGGAAACTCCGAAACAAATAAAGAAGAGGCTAAGGCAACTGCAGCCACGCCCACACACAGAAGGCTGTCAGGCTTCCGGCCAGTATGTCATCCAACAAAACGCCGAAAGATAAGAGGTGCGTGCTCCCTCTCAGGCGATCGGCCCAGCTGATGGGCCAGGGCTTCACAATGTCGAAAAACCTGAAAAGAAGAAAGCATGTTACCATTAATCCCGGATTCAGGCCGGCGGGGCTTAGGGCGATGAGCTGTCCCACCACTTCATCTACGACGATTTCTTGGGGGTCGTGACGAGAGGTTTTCTCCCTGAGATAGCTTTTGATGGCTACCCACGATAGAAGCGTTATCAAGGCTAGGGTCAGACACATCCCCTCAAAAGATGTCCAACTTAAAAGAAGAAAGTAAAGGGGGAAGGCCCCCAAAGAACCCCACGTACCCGGTGCCCAGGGCAGGAAACCAAGCCCTCCCCATGTCACCACAACTGTCCTGAAGATATCTCTTAGCTTACTCAATTTTTTGATTTTGATCATTCTGATTTTTCCCTGAGCCAGAAATCTAGCCCCCCCGATGCTGGCACCCTGTGGGCTTTCAACAGGAGGCAAGGCACTGCGCCTCCAGAATATTGGCACTCAGTTTTTGTACAAGATTCCCAAGACTTGTCTTCATTGGGCTCCCAAAGGGCCGCCCCAGAGTCTTAAGGAAGGACTCCACACCAACCCCTGGGGGATCTAGAGGCTTGGCGGATGGGGTGGGATTCGAACCCACGAGAAGCTTGCACCTCTGCCGGAATTCAAGACCGGTGCCTTCAACCGCTCGGCCACCAATCCAAGGCTGTGACGCTGGAAGATCCTTAAAAGGATTTACCTGGAAAACGCCACCCCCATTCTACAAATTTTTCCTTCGCAATCAAGGAAATTATTGTTTCCTCGCTCTCACTTACTCTGTATGATTAATACATACCATGAAGAATTTTATAAAAAGAGAAGCCCCATGGAATTTTTTATACTCTGGAAAAAAGAAACGTCTCTACGAAAAATAGCCTTTTTCGCCTCTTTTGCGCTCACACTTTCCCTGGACACCTGGGCTAGACAGTCCTTGGAAGAGGTGGAGCTGCCGGCCTCCGAAAGGATGGTCAGCCTTCATAGATCAAGCGGCGAAGACCCTGCTCTAACACCGCCTGTCCTTCCTCCCTCTTTTGGTAGCCATATCTTTGTTTCCTCAGACGTCTATGGGGGGCCAGACATTCACATACACAATTATAGAGACCATAAGTCCAAGGGACGGCGTATGGCAAAGGCCATAAAAAAAATGAAGAAGAAACGCATGGTGCTGCAAGCCATAGAGAAAAAATATGGCGTCCCTCTCACCATTCTTTTGGCACTCCTGGAGATAGAAAAGCGATTCGGCAGCCGCCTGAATAAAGAAGAGCTCTCGGACCAACCCTTGCACCTCTTTTTGCCTCCTCTTCTACCTCCTTTAAAAAGCCCTAGCCCTCCCCCCCTAAAACTAGCGCCTTACAGGCAAGGCGCTCGTACCCCTCTTTCGGGGATTCTTGAGCTGCCGGCTTTGCCTGCGCTTGCACTTCCCCATCCGGCCCCCTCCCCAATCATAC
>CAYXFG010000086.1:0-4528 GCA_964464225.1 uncultured Holosporaceae bacterium | reverse complement strand
CGTCCTTAAAGTTGGGGCAAAACCTTTATCTGGGGTGGACGAGCTGGCTAGCCCCCCGGCAAGACCTGGCTGGTATAGATCGACAAACCCTTCTGTCCTCGGACAGCGCTTACGTCCCTCCGTGCTTTCAGGGAAGAGTCCTTTAGCATGTCTGTGCTGCTTACACAGGAAAATGTTTATTATTCCTTAGAAACGCCCCTGGGGAAAGATGTTCTTATACTGGAATCCTTCAAAGGCGAGGAGGGATTTTGTTTTTTGTTTTCCTTTGAAATACAAGTCTCAGCCCCTCATGTCAACGACCACGAAAGTGACAACCTCTCTTTCCCACGGCTATTGAATTCTCCAGCCACTCTCAAGGTAAATTACCAGCAGGGCACACGCTATATCAACGGTTCCGTTTCCTCTGTAACGCAGGGGGCCACCGTCTCCCGATCTCAAGATGAAAAGGACCAACGGTGGGGCAGCGTGCAACAAAAAACCTTTTATACGCTTACCCTTCGCCCACGAGCCTGGCTTTTGACTCTAAAAAAAGCCTGCAGGATCTTTCAGAACCAGGCAGCGCTGGATATCATAAGAACCATCCTTGAAGAAGCACGCATACCCTATAAAATTCTAACCAACTCTGCGGGGAAGCGTGTCCGCCCCTATTGCGTGCAATACAACGAATCTGATTTCAATTTTATATCACGTCTTATGGAGGCCGAGGGTATCTATTACTTTTTCTCCCACACCTCTGACAGCCACACCCTGGTGCTATGTGATCAGAAGACCAGCTACGAAGAAAACCTCCTGTTCCCGGCCGTAAGGTGCACAGATAACGCCACCGCTCCCAGCCCTTATTTGCCCGGCTTGATGAATCTACGCATTACACAAAGACTGGTCCCTTCGGGTTACACCAGCACCGATTTCAACTATGAGACGCCCGACGCTTTGATGAAAAGCTCCTCCAAAACTTCTGGGATCGAGGTGGATCAATATTTATACCCTGGTAATTACAAAACTCTGGAGGTGGGCCAAGCCACCACTGACATAGCTCTGGGAAGCCTGGAAACTCCCTGGGAAGAGTACACGGCCCAGACAAACATACCCCTTCTGGAGATAGCCAAAAAGATAAAACTTACCCATTGTCCCCGTGCCGATTCCGAAGACAAATTCTACACGCTAAAAACAATTTATCACGAAGCTTATTACAGGAAAGAGATAACACCACCCGAGGGAGCCATCTACAAAAACGTCCTAAGTTTTTTCCCCTCCACATCTCCTTACTTCCCCCCCCAGATTTCTGTTGCGCCCAAAATCCCAGGAGCTCAAACCGCCATCGTCACGGGCAAGGAGGGTGAAGAGATATGGACGGATGCCTATGGACGCGTGTTGGTAAAGTTTCACTGGGACCTTTCTGACACTAAAAGCGAGCAAACCTCCTGCTGGATCAGGGTCGCACAAGGATGGGCTGGCAATACCTGGGGCCTCCTCTTCACCCCCCGCATAGGACAAGAGGTGGTGGTTTCTTTTTTAAATGGCAACCCCGATGATCCCCTCATCACAGGTTGCGTTTATAATGCCAACAATAGGCCCCCTTACCTGCCGGAAGAGCCCACCAAGAGCACGCTGCGCACCAACTCTTCAAAGGGAGGAGGCGGGTTTAATGAGCTGCGTTTTGAGGACAAAAAGGGGGACGAGGAAGTCTACATGCATGCGGAAAAAGACCTCAATGTGGACATCCTGAATGGCAACCGCACAACCACCCTGGAAGGCGCTACAGATCAGGGGGGGAATGACACCCTGCTTCTCAAGAAAGGTAACCGCACCAAGACCTTACAGAAAGGCAATGAAACGGTAACTCTAAAGGAAGGAGACCGCTCTGTTTCACTGGAAAAAGGCAATGATTCTCTGACTTTAAATCAAGGCAACCGATCGGTTTCTTTGAAAAACGGTAACCTGGACACTCAGGTGACTGGGAATAGTACGCTCAAGATATCAGGAGATTACACTTTGGAAATAGGAGGGAATCTCACCTTAAAGGTAACGGGCGCTCTTTCAATTGAGTCAGAGACCAGCTGCACTGTATCCGCAAAGACGTCTTATAGCCTGAAATGCAGTCAATTCTCCACCGAGGCAGATAGTATGATGCAGGTCAAATCTCCCCTCTTCACGGTCAGTGCCGAAAATCTATTCTCCCTGAAGACGGGTGTCTTCATGGCAAAAGCAACTTCAGGGGTCACCATGCAGGCGGAAGCCATATCCCTGGAAGGCCAAGCCATAGTTCTAGGATAAGACTGTGACAGTTTTTACAAAAGACTTCTTAGAGCAGCTGCGCAAGCCCCAGAAGAAAACTCTTTTGCCCTCCCTAGACTCGGAGAGAAAGGTAGAGCCGGCATGGCTGGGGGTGCTTACCAAAAGCCCAGCCCCTCCTCCAGAAACTGGGCAGTACGTCATTCACGATAAGGAAGGGCACCTTATAAAAATAGCCCACTACGAGGATGGGAAATTAAACGGCCTGTTCCAAATCTTCGATCCCGAAACAAAACACCTCATCCAGGAATCTCATTTCATCTGCAACCTCCTTTCAGGCTTTCAAAGGACCTATGACAGCGCAGGTCGTATTCTTATGCAAAGCTCCTTCATGGATGGGCAAAAAGAGGGCTGCGAAACAGTCTATTCCAAAGGTCTAAAGACCTCCGAGACCTTCTACGTGGGCGGCAAGAAGGAGGGGCGTTATCTTAGATTTGGGCCCGCGGGCAACACCCTGTGTGAGGGCTCTTATGTCAACGACCTGCTGGAGGGGCCCTATTCCATTTTTGATCCTGATAAAAAAATACTGAGAAAGTGTTTCTATGAAAAAGGCCAGCTCCATGGCCCCTGCACCTTTTATTCCCCCTCAGGGAATCCCCTCCAAGAAACCCTATACGAGCACGGTGTCCCCCGTCTCTTGACAAAGTACTTCCCAAATGGCCATATAAGCTCGCTCAGCATTTATAACCCGCAAGGTGTACGCGCTGAAGAAAAAAAGTTCGCACTAACAGGGGAACTCGTTGAAACAAAGGCTTATGCGCCTGTAGAAAGTGCTCCCTCAGAATTATAAGGTGAAGTTTATGCCGATGCTTTCCATCGCTCATGGACAGTGGTTCATTCTAGGTTTCCTTTTCTTTGGACTTAGTTTTTTGATGCCCAAGCGCATCCCCTTTATTTTGGCTGCATGTTCCTTCTTCTGTGGTTTTCTGGTGTGGATATTAAGCAAGACCTCCGAGCTTCCGCCCTTGGGATTGATGCCCCAGTTGCTCATTTTCATTTTAGGCATTTTACTAGGCCTTTACTTTACCAGCCCCCCGTTGGATCGCCCTCACTCAGGAGCGCCTGTCGGCCCCCACCCGCATCCCGGCACCACTTTTTTCCTGTCTTCCCCCATAGAGTCCGGCAAAGGCCAGATTATCCTTCACAACAAAGTCTGGCACCTGGTGGGGGAGGACCAACCTGTTCATGCCCAGGTGATTGTGCTATCTATCAAAGGGAATACTCTCTATGTCAAAAGGTTAGGAGACCACTCAAAATGAAGCATGAAATCGAAAAATTAGCCTTCGAAGCAGCCATGGGTCAACTGGAAGAGGTGGTTCGGTTGCTGGAAGCTGGTCAGAACACCCTTGAGGATTCTATCTCCCTTTATGAAAAAGGCACGCTTTTGAAACGCCACTGCGAGAAAAAGCTTCAAGAGGCCAGCTTAAAGATAGAAAAAGTGACGCTGGATGCTTCGGGCACTGTTCTAGGCACCGAGGACATCACCCCTTTATCCTCACCGGAAATCTGAAGACCAGCTTTCATCCTCTAAGGCTGCCCTGCAGGTGGCTTAGCCCCCCCAGGATCCCTGCTCCTACGGCAGACTCGGTCATGTCTTTTACGCCGCCCGTGGAAATGGGACCGCTGGATAGTACATTGTTACCACCATACCCATAAGGCCCAGGGGGCACATACCCAGCACCGCCCCCCATAGGCCCATATCCATAAGGGCTTGCGGACATATAAGGGGTTGAAGTACCCCCTCCAGCTCCATAGGGGTAACCCATCCCCTGAGCCATAGAGCCACCACCGTAGCCATACATAGAGCCCGAGCCTCCGGCGTTGGAAGACCACGGAGGAGCGGGATAGGCGCCCCCAGAAAATCCTGCAATGTTTCCTCCCCACGGAGCCGGGGGCACCCCCATGGGAGAAAACATACCGGTATAAGGCATGCAAAAAGGATCTTGGGCCACACTGGGATCCTGCATGGCTAGCTGCATGCACATTTGCGGCACGTTGCTGCATTGCTCGGCGTATTCAGGGGAATTCATACCCCCCATGATTTGGGCTTGCCACTTACACTGCTCCAGCTGATTGCGGACCATGCTGGGCAAGAATTCTCTACGCGCTTCCAGGGTGGCTACTTGGAGGCCGCTGCTTAACAAAGAGCCTCCCGCTGCCTTGCCAACACTCATGAGCCCTGAAGAAAAAGCCGAGCCCCATCAACGTGCCCGGCCCCACCAAGCACTTCACGCGC
>CAYXFG010000085.1:0-4603 GCA_964464225.1 uncultured Holosporaceae bacterium | reverse complement strand
TGAAAGGCGAAACTTTTCTTGGGATTGATGAGAAGACTTACGTTCTAGACCCGTGTGTAACGGTGGTAGCGGACCAGGAAAAGGTCCTGGCGATAGCCGGGATCTTAGGGGGGTTCGCGTCACGTTGTACGGACGAAACGCGCAATGTCCTGTTGGAAGGTGCTTATTTTGATCCCAAAGTAACAGGAAGGGCGGCCCGTTACCTGGGTATCTCCACCGATGCTTCCGTGCGGGCGGAGCGCGGCCTTGATCCTCTAAGTGTCGTTTCGGGCTTGGACCAAGCGGCCGCTCTTATCCAGGAAGGCGGGGGAGGGCACTTAAGTAAGGCAAAAGTCTGCACGGTGCCAGGATTTGACGAAAGGGTGCGGCGACTCCCCATCCCTTTTGCAGCCCAAGATGTGAAAAAGCTCACAGGCCTTGATCTTGCCCCTGCACAGGTGGACGATATCTTGGCTAGACTGGGATTCGAGAAGCAGGGGGATCATCTTTTCGTAGCCCCTTCCTGGCGGCCAGATGTCTCTTTGAGGGAAGACATGGTGGAGGAAGTAGCCCGCGTGGTGGGCTATGAGGCGCTTCCTGAAGAGACTTTACCAGTTTCAGCGCCTACCTCCCTGCCTCTGTCCGCCCAGCGCCGTATTAAAGCCAGACACATCTTGGCGGGCAGGGGGTATTATGAATGCATAAACTGGGCCATGGTGGACAAAAAGTCCTTTGACGTGATGGGGGGTGTGAACCCAGAGTTGGAAATCCTAAACCCTCTTACCGTGGATTTCGGGTATTTGCGTCCCTCCCTTCTGCCCCACCTTCTGAAGACGGTTTCCCGTCATCAGGCACGAGGCCACAAAAATCTTCGTTTATTCGAAGTGGGCGCGGTTTACCAGGGGCTTGCTTTCGAGGATCAACATGAAGGCATAGCTTGTATCTCAGCGGGTAAGAAAATTGCCTCCAGCTGGGGTGCCGGCGTCACCAAAGATGCCCTGGTGGATTTTTTTGATATGAAGGGTAAGCTGGAGATGCTTTTGCAGCGCTTGGGCACTCCTTTGTCTTCTCTAACTTTTGACCCGCGGGACACGCCTTTGTGGCTTCACCCGGGACAAAGCGCCTGGGTCAAGCAAGGCGCGCGCAAAATTGGTTATATAGGTGCGGTCCACCCCACTGTCGCCGAATCCTATAACTGTGAGGGCCCCTTGGTGACATTCGAAATCAATTTAGATGTCTTGCCTCCTGTTTCTGCCAAAAGGAAAAGTGCTCTCGTATTGTCTGCTTATCCCGCGGTCGAGAGAGACTATGCTTTCGTTGTGGACAAAGCCCTCCCAGCGGATGCTCTGGTTAAATCTATTTATGCCGCAGACTCCACCCATATCCAAGACGTCTCTGTGTTCGACATCTACGAAGGCCCAGGTATCGCTCCAGGCCTTAAATCTGTGGCGGTGAAAGTTTATCTGCAGTCTGCCTCGCACACCTTTAGTGACAAGGAAATCAAGGAGATTTCTTCTGTTATCTTAAAGACGGTGGAGCGCAAGACAGGCGGGGTCTTGAGGCAATAAATGTCCTATCCTTTATCCAACATACGAAATTTCTCCATTGTAGCTCATATCGATCACGGCAAGTCGACCTTGGCCGACCGTCTGATCCAATATTGCGGCGGCCTTTCTGACCGAGAGCTTAAAGAGCAAGTTCTTGATTCCATGGATATTGAAAGAGAGCGTGGCATCACCATTAAGGCGCAGACGGTGCGCCTGATGTACAAAGCAGATGATGGTGAGACTTACCAGCTGAACTTGATGGATACTCCCGGGCATGTGGATTTTGCCTACGAAGTCAGTCGCTGCCTTGCAGCCTGCGAGGGATCGATTCTTGTGGTGGATGCAAGCCAGGGGGTGGAAGCGCAAACCCTGGCCAATGTCTACCAGGCCATCGACAACAATCATGAAATTGTCCCGGTTCTGAATAAAATAGATCTTCCTTCCGCAGAGCCCGAACGCATAAAGCAACAAATAGAAGAAGTCATAGGTATTGATGCCAGCGAGGCGATCCCTATTTCAGCAAAAACGGGAATTGGCATCAAAGAGGTTCTCGAAAGCATTGTAAAGCGCCTGCCCGCGCCCCAGGGCGATGGTGCCGCTACCCTCAAGGCCCTTTTGATTGATAGCTGGTATGACCCTTACCTGGGTGTGGTTACGCTGGTGCGCATAAAAGATGGTGTCATGAGAGCGGGGCAAAAGATCCGCATGGTTTCCACGGGGGCTTCTTACGTGCTTGACCAGGTTGGTATCTTCACGCCCAAAATGCAAAAAGTAGAGGCTCTCTACCCCGGCGAGGTAGGGTTTCTTACGGCCAACATAAAACAGGTGGCGGACTGCCAGGTGGGAGACACTATAACCGATGACCAGCGGCCCTGTTCCGAGCCTCTCAAAGGCTTTAAGCCTTCCGTGCCCGTGGTATTTTGTGGCCTCTTCCCCACGGATGCTGCGGAATTTGAAGGCTTGCGAGACAGCCTGGCTAAACTGAGATTAAACGACGCTAGCTTTCACTTTGAGACAGAAACGTCTGCGGCTCTCGGGTTTGGGTTCCGGTGCGGATTTCTGGGGCTTTTGCACCTGGAGATTATCCAAGAACGCCTTGAAAGAGAATTTGATCTGGATCTTATTACGACGGCCCCCAGCGTCATCTATCGTATCCACATGACCAACAAGGAAGTAAAAGAGCTGCACAACCCGGCCGACATGCCCGATCCCGCCCACATCGATTTTATAGAAGAGCCCTGGATTAAGGCCACCATCCTGGTTCCTGACGATTATCTGGGTTCGGTCCTGGCCCTGTGCACGGAAAGGCGGGGCGAGCAGGTGGACATGACTTATGTGGGTAACCGTGTGATGTTGGTTTATCGTCTGCCTTTAAATGAGATTGTTTTTGATTTTTACGACCGTCTCAAATCCATTAGTAAGGGGTACGCCAGCTTTGATTACCAGCTGGAAACCTATAAAGAGGGGAATCTGGTAAAGGTGGGGATTTTGGTGAATGGCGACCCCGTGGATGCCTTGTCGTTTATCTGCAATGGTGTGCGGGCTGAAGCCCGTGGCCGAGAGATTTGCGAACGCCTTAAGGACCTGATCCCTCGGCAATTGTTTAAGATCGCCATCCAGGCTGCCATTGGGGGCAAGGTCATTGCTCGAGAGACCATTTCTGCCTTGAGAAAAGATGTGACCGCCAAGTGTTATGGAGGCGATATAAGCCGCAAGAAAAAGCTGCTGGAGAAACAAAAAAAGGGGAAAAAGAAGATGCGCCAGGTTGGGAATGTGGAAATTCCCCAAAGTGCTTTCTTGGCAGCTCTTAAAAGAGGCGAGGACTAAAACAGCGCGAGCGCCAGCTTTTGAGGCTTTCCAAGAGGGCAGGGGGGGTAACGTTTACAACCGGCCTCGGCTCTTCTCTGGCAGCCAGGCCAGGGGCTGGGGCGCCTTGTGTCTCGGGAAGGTGGAAAGAGAAAGACCCCTTCCCCACCCGGAGGTTCCAATAAAAAGAAGTTTTTTCCAAATCTGTACTTGACGAATTCGATGGCGCGTCATATTATGCGTCAAATTGTTTTAAAGTTGATTTTGCTCTCAAAAGCGTGGGTCGCCTCTGGGAGTTTTATTTTTCCGCAATAATTTAAGGATGCCATGCCTACCATTAATCAGTTGATTCGCAAGCCTAGAAAGTCTCCGGTGGAGCGTACGAAGTCTCCTGCTCTCCAGGGCTGCCCTCAAAAAAGAGGGGTTTGTACAAGGGTTACCACAATGACTCCTAGAAAGCCGAACTCGGCTCTACGGAAAATAGCCCGTATTCGTCTTACCAACGGGTATGAGGTGACGGGATATATTCCAGGAGAAGGTCACAATCTTCAAGAACACTCGGTGGTGGTTATTCGTGGCGGGAAAGTAAAAGACTTGCCAGGCGTTCGTTATCACATTGTTCGAGGGCTTTTGGATACCCAGGGCGTAAAAGATCGTAAACAGGGCCGTTCTTCCTACGGCTCCAAGCGTCCTAAGTAGGGGGAGTAGCTCATGTCTCGTCGTCGCGCAGCTGTTAAACGCGAAGTCCTGCCGGATCCTAAATTCGGAGATATAATTGTAACGAAGTTTGCCAACAGTCTGATGAGCCGAGGGAAAAAGTCCCTGGCCGAGCATATTATCTATGGCGCTTTTGACATCATAGAAAAGAAGCTGAGCAAGAATGGACTCGAAGTCTTTCATGAAGCTTTGGATAACGTGCGCCCCTCGGTAGAGGTGCGTTCTCGTCGTGTGGGAGGCGCCACCTACCAGGTGCCTGTGGAAGTTAGGGCCGAGAGGTCTCAGGCTTTGGCCATACGTTGGATTATCGGTATCTCCCGCAAAAGGAGTGAGAAGACCATGACCGAAAGGTTGGCGGCCGAATTTATGGACGCCGGGAATGGGCGGGGCGCTGCTGTGAAGAAGCGTGAAGATACGCACAAGATGGCTGATGCAAACCGGGCTTTTGCCCATTATCGTTGGTGACGGCTTATGTCCGCGCGCCAAACCCCTATACAGAAGTACCGCAACATTGGGATTATGGCCCACATTGATGCAGGGAAAACCACGACAAC
>CAYXFG010000084.1:0-4660 GCA_964464225.1 uncultured Holosporaceae bacterium | reverse complement strand
CCACTCTAAATTGCCGGCACTGACGAAGTGCTTGCCAAACCCTTTAGAGCCCCTGTAATTCACTTTTAAGACGGCATACCCCCGATTTGCAAGCCACTGGGTCGTGGCATCTGGGGCCCATGAATCTCGGGCCTCGGGGCCGCCGTGCACTAAAAGCACCATGGGGAGTCCTCGCAGACTCCAGAAAGGGCCCCCTGGTGTAAACCGGGGCAAGGTGAGATAGCACACAAGAGGGAGACCATCTCGAGCCTTTATGAGGAGGGGGCGGGTGGCAGAAAAGCGCTTGTCCTTCAAAGCGCTTCTTGTGTAAAAAAGAAAGGTCAGTTTTCTGTGCGGGCGATCGTAGAGATAATACCTGGTAGGAAGGTCAGCCGAATCGAAAGCTACAATCCATCTTGAGAGGTCAGCAGAAGTAGCGATCAATTTGGTGTGATCCAGATGTTGGCGGCGGAAGAAGCTGAAATCCTTCTCCAGCGAGGGGTCCAGAAGACGCCTTTGAGGCACCAAGTATTCTTCCTCCAGGGCAAGAGGGATTTGATGCTCCGGATGAAATTGGACCTCGGAAATATCGGCCTGCTTGCCCTTTGCAAGAAGAAGCCCCTGGGAAGGGTTTTCAAGGTTTCTGAGGTAAAGAGCCGCGAAGTCGGATTGGGTGGAATCTAGCCAATAGACAGAGCTTCCCTGCTTGTCAAAGCCTAGAGGTTGGGTGGTCGCTTGGTCCCGGGGGCGCACACGTCTATGCAACTGCCATGTCGTCCCGGTCCTTCGGAAGTATTCATGATCGCCATTAACCGAGAAGCTGAGGCCCAAGCGTGGGCACAGGTTGTGATCCCATAGCACGCTTATGAACCGGTTATTTTGCAGTACTAAAGTCTTTTGGGTCGTCTCTATGTTAATGAGGTAATAGTCGAAATATTGTGGGGTGCGCGCATTAACAGAAAACAAAGCTTCATGGGGCCTTTCCTTGCTGACCCCCAGGTTCTCTACGCGGGTACCTTGCTTGCTGAACAGGGGCGTGCTCTTTCTGGTGTGAATGTTGACTTTATACAGCTGCCAGTTCTCATCCCCATTACTATCGCTGGTATACAGGATGTGTTTTTGGTCAAAAGCCCAAACGTACTCCTGAAGACTGCGTCCCGCGCCGGTGAGGCATTGGGGCGGCCGCTTGGGGTCCCATGTATCTTTTATCCAGAGATTCAAACACCCCTTAGCTGGGGCCAAATAGCTTACCCATCTTCCGTCGGGGCTAATATCTGGCTTTATATGGTCCGGGTTGCTGAAGAGGATTTTGCGTGGAAGAAGAGGAGGAGGGCTGAGCCAGTTGACTATCTGGGTGCGGAAAACAAGGCTTGAAAGCGTGAGGACCAAGGTAAGGGCTAGAAAGCAAGGTTTCAGGATACGGTGCAAACTTTGGTCTTGCTTGGGGGCGCCCTTAACGTAAGATTTCATCCAAGATCCCTTTCAGTTGAGGTAGATCTGTCGAGGCTTTGCCTATCAGAAGGCCCTCTACAGAGCTCAAGGCCAGAATCTGGGCAGCGTTTTCCCCGGTGACCGAACCCCCATAAAGGACAGGAGCAGAGGGGGGCAACAGGGCCTTAATGAACCCAAGCGTATCCTGGATTTCTTGTGCACAAGGGGTTTGACCTGAACCAATGGCCAAGTGGGGCTCGTTGGCGATAATTACCGACTGAGAGTTGTCCTTTAAGAATTCTTGGAGTTGTTTATCAAAGAACGCCCGGGTTTCTCTTTTATGGTAGATCTCCCAAGGCTCGCCTATACAGAGCACAGGGGTAAGTCTGGCTTGGAGAGCAGAAAGGACTTTCTTGCGAGCTTCTTCGTTACCATTGGCGCCCTCTTGCCTTGTCTCAGAGTGCCCTACCAGCACAAATTTGCAGCCCATCTCCCGAAGCAGGTTGGCGCTTACCTGGCCCGTATAGGGCCCTTCCTTATGGGGAGAACAATCCTGGGCGCCCAAGCAGACGAAAGGGGGCCTTATGCGATCGGCTATGAGACTTATCACAGGGAAAGAGGGGCATACTATCAAGGTTGAGGCTTGACGAGGCGTGTCCAGAGAACATAGGAAATCAGCCATAGTCTCTGATTGGCGCCGGTCAAGAAACATCTTCCAGTTTAGAATTAAAATCTTTCCCATGGCATAATCAAAAGGACTGTGGTAAGGATAAAAAGCAGATATGACACATTCTGTTTAACTTTTCTAGGGATCATTTAAGGGCTTTCAATGTTAAGGTTTCTACGCTCTCACGCCAATTCTTGGGTGATGAAAATTCTGTTGGGTATTTTGGTTCTGAGCTTCGGTTTATTCTGGGGAATCACAGAATTTTTTAGGACTTCAAGTTCCCGGGGCGCCGTAGCCACCGTGGGCAAGGAATCCGTGTCCAAGGAGTATCTTAAGCACATAGTTCAGGGGCAGCTGAAGGCTTTGGAGAGCGAGCTTAAAGGCAAATCCTTAACGCTACAGCAGGCCCAGGAGCGCGGCTGGGTCCTTCAATATCTTCAGCGTCTTATTAATGAAATTGTAATAAGCCTGTATGGGAAGCAGCATGGCTTGGTTATTTCAGATGGCGTTTTAATCGCCATGATCCAGAGCGAGCCTCTGTTTCAAGATATCCATGGCGCCTTTAGCCGTGACAAGTTGGAGGCTGTGCTCAGCGCCAATGGTCTTTCTGAGCAAGGCTACGTTCAGTCTCGCCGCCTGTCCCTAATTCAAACCCAGCTCCTCTCCGCCTTGGGGGTTGGGGCCGTGGCTCCAGCGCGCCTTACCATGAATTTCTTTAAAGCGGCCACAGAACGAAGGACATTCAAGGTGTATAGTTTCAACCCTGAAGCCATTTCTATCCCTGCAACTGAGCAGCAACTGAGAGATTTCTACAAGCGTGATAAGGCCTCTTTCGAGGTTCCCGAGATTCGTGAGGCCACCCTTATTTTGTTGGTGCCCGAGGAAATAAGTAAGAAAATGGCCGCTGCTTTAACCTCTCAGGATCTGGCACAGTCTTACAAAGAACAACAAGAGCTTTACGTGATCCCTGAACGGCGAGATTTGGCTGTTGTGCGGTGCATCACCCCCCAGGAAATAGAGGAAACTCAATCTCTTCTTAGCCAGGGTAAGGAGACTCCCCCCGAAAGGACAACCCTTTTGAAAGGTGTGACCCGTCAGGAGTTGCAGGCCGCTGTGGCAGGCATCGCTTTCCGTTTATCAGAGTCCCAATACAGTCCTCCTCTTAAAATAGGGAAAGATTCTTACATCATATTTGCAAAAAAAGTGATCCAAGGGGGGGTAGAGCCTTTTGCAGCGGTGAAGGATAAAATCCTTTCTACGTTGGCGGCCCAGAGGGCTCGAGAAAAAATTGCTCAGCTTTCCCAGAAGATAGAGGACAGAATGAACCAGGGCCAAACTTTGGAAGTGATCGCAAAAGATTTAAACGTGCCCCTCACCAAGGTCAGCCTAGACGCCATGGGGCGAAACAGGGAGGGTAAGCCCGTTCGCATCTCTGCAGACATTGTCAGAGATTTGTTCGCCTTGCCCCCCAGCGTTGTAAACTCTCTTACTGAGCTGAGTGATGAAACACTGTATGTAGGGCGTGTTGACAAGATTGAAAAGGCCTCTGTGCCTGAATTTGAGGTTGTCAGGTCAAAGGTAGAGCAGGCTTACCGCAAGCAAGAAAGGCAGAAAAGTCTGAAGAAGCTGGTCAATTTTGTCAAAGAAAAGCTAGACAGAAAAGAAGAAGTTCAAGTGGGGGGCGCCCTCTCCTCATCCCTCGTGGGCCCCATTTCTCTGGCCACAGCGTCTTCGGGAGAAAAGAAAATCTCTTCCCTGTTGTTGGAGAAAGGATTCTCCACCAAGGTGGGTACACCGGCCGTTTTGGAAAGGGGAGAGCAGATCGTAGTGGCTGTTCCCTTACAAGTGGAAAAACCAGATGTAGAGAAGAACTTAGCCCTCTATGCTCAGTTAAAGACAGAGCTAGGGAAGGGCCTTCAAAAAGAGTGCCTCGATGCATTTTTAATTTCTCTCAGGGAGCATTACAAGGTGGAGATTAACCAAGAAGCTGTAAGGTCAATCGGGGAAAACTGAGTTTTCTTTTTAATTTCTCTTCAACTGCAGCTTCTGGGGCATTTTAGGATTTTATTGCATTTATCGGAATAAGCATTAGAATGGAGATTATTTTATGTGTTTGAAAGGCAGGTGCTTCTATGTCTGATAAAAACAAGCCTCCCATGGATATGAGAGAGCTCTTCTGCTCTTTTTGTGGAAAAAGTCAGCATGAGGTAAAAAAGCTTATTGCAGGCCCTTCTGTTTTCATTTGTAACGAGTGCATAGACTTATGTACAGATATCGTGCGAGATGATGCGGACGAGTCTTCCTTGACACCCCTGGGTTCGATTCCTGCGCCCTCCTTTATTTATAACGTCCTGGAGGACTATGTAATTGGCCAAACCAAGGCTAAGAAAATTCTTTCAGTCGCTGTGCACAACCATTACAAAAGATTGAAGCATGGCACCTCCAAGACCAAGAATGTGGAACTTCAGAAGTCCAATATCCTCATCATGGGGCCCACCGGATGCGGAAAGACGCTTTTGGCCCAGACTTTGGCCCGCATACTGGATGTGCCCTTTGCCATGGCGGATGCCACCACTCTTACGG
>CAYXFG010000083.1:0-4772 GCA_964464225.1 uncultured Holosporaceae bacterium | reverse complement strand
CACATCGCCCACGATTGCCATGTGGGCTACCATGTATGGATGGCCAATAGCGCTAACCTGGGGGGGCATGTCCAGATCTCGGACTACGTCATCGTAGGGGGCCTGGCTGGCGTTCATCAGTATTCCCGTCTGGGCCGTGGCGCCATTGTCGGCGGTCTTTGCGGGGTAGAGGGTGACGTTATACCTTATGGATGCGTGGCCGGAAACCGCGCCAAACTCCATGGCCTCAACCTGGTGGGGCTGAAAAGGCGCAACGTTTCTCGAACTTCTATCCACGCCCTCAGAACCTCTTATAGGATCCTTTTCGCTGATGAGGGCACTCTTTCCGAACGCATTGAAGATGCTCAGGGCCTTTTCTCCCACGAGCCCCTTGTGATGGAGATCATTGACTTTCTTAAAGAAAACAGTAAGCCAGGTTCTCGGCCTCTCTGTCTGCCTCATTACGATGGCTAGGTTAAGCGCTGTAAGCCCTACTCCTTTAGGAAAGCTGGGCATCGTGGCAGGTGGCGGCCTGCTGCCCCAGGAGATTGTGGAAGCTTGCCAGGCTCGAGGCGTACCTTATGAAATCTTCGCCATTCAAGGACAATGTGATGAAGGATGGCTGTCCGCCCAGCCGCATGCCACAGCCCACCTGGATCAGCTCTCTGCGTCTCTTAAAAGCATGAGAGAAAGCGGGATTACCCATGTGACCTTGGCTGGATACGTAACCACCCCCTGCCTTTCATCGCTGAACTTTAAAAGACTCCTAAGCGACCCTTTTGCTCTTAAGCTTCTGGCCCGCATCTATTGGTGTGGCTTGAAAGAGAATGCTCTCCTCACAGAGATTATAAACCACTTTGAGAAATTCGGAATACAGGTGCTGGGCACCCCGGAGGTGGCTCCTTCCTTAGTCATGCCCACCGGCGCCCTGGGGAAAGTAATCCCCACAGAAAATCAGTTGGAGATGATCCAGCGGGGAGCAGAACAAGCGCGTCTCTTAGGCCTTCAGGACCAGGGGCAAGCTGTCCTCCTTACTCAAGATGGCATCCTTTTAAGGGAAGACCACGGAGGCACGGCAACCCTTATGAGGCGTTACGCTGAGATACAGAATCCCCAGGTGGATGCTGTTTTGGTCAAGACTAAGAAGCCCCAGCAGACTCTTAAAGCTGACCTCCCCACCATTGGCCCCGACACCGTTCACCAAGCAAAGGGGGCCGGTCTTTGTGGCATAGCGCTGGAAGCAGGGGCCGGCCTTGTGCTGGGGCGATCCCAGATGGTTCGAGAGGCCGATAAGGCAGGAATTTTTATTTATGGCTTTTAAGAAAGAGATCACGCTTCTCGTTATTGCCGGCGAGCCCTCTGGGGACTTAATCGCAGCGCCGGTTCTAAGAGAGCTTAAGAAGCAGGCGCCCTTTCCCCTGTCCTTTGTGGGCATAGGGGGCGAAAAGATGCAAAGCGAGGGGATGCAGCCTTTATTTCCCATGGAAAAGTTGACCACCCTTGGGTTTTCTGGGGCTCTCAAAAAAGTTAAAGACTTCTACAAAGCGTACAGGATTATACAATCCGCCGCTCAACGTCTGAAACCTGACCTTCTGTTAACCATAGATTTTCCCGGGGTCAATTTTTTCTTGGGGCGACGTCTTAAAAAGAGGGGGATCCCTCACGTCCACTATGTGGCTCCCACGGTGTGGGCCTGGAAAGCCTACCGAGCGCGCCGTATGGCTAAGTTCCTGGATCACCTTCTGGTGCTCTTCTCGTTTGAGCCGCCTTATTTTACCCGTCATGGATTGCCTACAACTTTTGTGGGGCATCCCTTATGGGAAATCCCCTATGAAGATGCCTCTGCTTCTGATTTTCGTCGCACCTACACTATTCCTCCTCAGGCGCCACTCCTGGCCTTGCTGCCGGGAAGTCGCCCCAGTGAGCTTCGCCGACACCTGCTCATCTTCAGGGATACCGTCGAGTTGCTGAAAGTAAGATTTCCTTCTCTGTGGATTGTTATCCCCACGCTTCCGTCTCTCGAAGACTATCTTAAGGAAAATTGGCTATCTTCTTTGCCCACGGTCTTTGTCACCCAAGAGCAAGACAAAAGGAATGCCTACCAAGCCTCCACCGCGGCTTTGGTGGCTTCGGGCACCGCCACCCTCGAGCTGGCTTTGGCGGGGGTGCCCATGGTGGTGACCTACAAGGTCTCAACTTTGTCTGGTCTTTTGATCCGTTCCCTGATCAAGATCCGCTTTGTGTCCCTGGTCAATATTTTGCTGCGAAAAAAAGTAGTCCCCGAACTTCTTCAGAACGACTGTACCCCCCAGCGCCTTTCCCGGGAGCTATCGCGACTCATGGGCTCCCCGGAAGCTCGCTCTGGGCAGAGGAAGAATTTTTCTCTTCTTAGACCTTTATTGGTTTCAGGACAAAAGCCACCCAGCGTGGCTGCTGCTCAAGTCATCCTAAATTTCCTTCGGGACCAGCCCACACAGTCTAAAGAGCCCTAGATTTCTTCTTCCGGTACAAACTATATCCTTGTAGATCTGAGAGGATTTTCTTTCCACATGCTTGTTATGTACGCAGAGGGTCCCTATATATCCTAACAGCATTATTTAAATCTGGAGTATAAATACAGTGAAAGCATTTCTTTTCGTCGCCTATTTGCTTGGCTGTTCTTTATCTTTTTCAGCGCCCGTCGTCCTGTCACAAGCTGAAAAGGCAGAAACCCGCAAGCTTTTGATGAAAGCATGTTTCACAGGCGATCTTGAGGCCGCAACGCCGCTTGTCCAGAAACTGCCAGGACAGCTGGATTTTTTTTGAATCAACCCCAGACGCCGTGTTAAAATCTTGCAGCCCTCTCATAGCGGCTTGTACTGCCCCTGTCGGCGCCCCCGTGGTAAAACTTTTGCTTGAGGCCGGGGCGTCCCCCGATTGGTATGGGGCCGATGTCAATTGGTACAATAACCCTCAGGTCCACATCTTTTATGAGGCCCTCATCCGGACCTCCGCTTGCAAGTCCCCCCTTCTTACAGCCTGTGCGCTGAACCGTCCCGACGCTGTGCGTGCCCTCCTCGAGAGCGGGGCTTCACTTAATCTTTCTGAGGGGCCCTTCCAGACGCTAACACCGTTAAGTGTGGCGTGCGCGCTGGGACACCTCGAGCTGGTTGAAATGCTTCTGTCTGAAGACCTGGGGTATAAAAAAGCCAACATCAATCAAAAGGTAATTATCAAAGGCGACGGCTTCAGGTTGATAAAGGACATATCCATGGGGGCAGCTTGGAACCAGGCGACCCCTCTTATGATCGCTTGCCCAAGACAACATGTTCAGCTTGTAAACTGCCTGCTAGAACTTCATGCCAACCCCTGTGAAACCAGCACCGGTCAAAACATCATTCTGCATGCTCTCTGCGCTTGGCCGGCCCTTTCTATCACGCCTAACCAAAAAACCATAATCAAGGCTCTTGTGGATAAAGGAGGTTTTGCTCTTTTGAACTTGAAGAACGTGCGCGAGAGAACCGCATTAGAGATAACTTTCTATGACAAGAAATGGGCCGTTGCCAAGATCCTCATGGAAAAAGGGGGCGTGCCTGATGAGGCCCGAGATATCTTGGGGTGGCCTTTGGTCTCTTCTAAAGGGCTCAGCTATGCAGAGCTCAAACTTCTCCTAGACTATGGAGCAAACCCCAATGCAACGAATCAGGCGCAGCCCGACACAGCCCTGCAGTTGACTTTAACATTAGAGGGAGCAGGGGCTAAACTTGATGAGGATGACCTTAAAAGGGTGAAATTACTGCTTGTGAACGGTGCAAATCCCAATCAGATTTGGAGAAATAGTGGTTATAGACCGAACAATCCTTTGCTGGTAGAGATTATGGAACGAGCCTATAATTACCGCAACCACGATGATGACAAAGGTCTTAGCAAAGCCGCCCAACTCTTAGTGAATTACGGCGCGCACATACGCGATAAAGGTGAGCTGCTGCCTTTGTACAAAAAATTCACCTACGCTCCCAGGTTAGCTGCCATACTAGGCGGGTCTTCCTTGAGGAATCTAGGGTTTGAAAGCCAAACATAGGACTGATCTGAGAATCTAGAGCTTAGCCCCGCCCCAGTGGATGGGCGTGCCGACCCTGACCGGCAGCTGAACCAGCATAAATTTTTTCTTCTGGACAGGGCAGGAATACGAAACGCCTCTCATCAATGGGCCGCGCACCCCCCTCACCGCCGCCTTACGCTACGCAAGCCTGAATCCAAAAATCCTACAGTCTCTCCTTTCTGCAGGATGTAGCCCTGACGGACCGGATGGGGAGTACGGCTTAGCCCTGGCCTACAGCCTAAAAACCCGGTACCCACCCGCTCCGAATCCCAGCACGATAGCCCTTGTGAACCATGGGGCCGACTTAAACATAAGGGGCTTTGATCTTCCTCTTGAGTATTCTTGGCTGCCTGCTGATACAAAGTACAAGTTCGTGTTTCAGGATCCTAGGAAAAAGGATCCAGTTTTCTCTCTATCAAAGCAGCACTTCGAAATTCTCCAGGGGGTGGCCAAGACTTATAAAACCAGCTTAAACACTTGGAAGGTGGAGCTCTCCTAAAAAATACTCCCCTCTGTTTCAAGAAGTTTTAGAGTTGACAAGAGCCCCCCTCGTATTGCCTAATTCTCTTTTTACAAATTTGAAACACCAGGATGCCCCACGACTTTAAACGAACACTCCGCTTCTGGCTTTTTATTCAAGGATTGGGCGGACTTGCCGTTACCACGGCCGCGGCCGCGCCTCACGACTTGGAACATAGCTACCGATGCCAAC
>CAYXFG010000082.1:2965-4818 GCA_964464225.1 uncultured Holosporaceae bacterium | reverse complement strand
CCCGGCGCGCCACTGAGCCCTCTCCCATGACCACACCCACTACGTGATGATCCTCCAGCTGACGGTAGGTGACCAGATTATGGCCTGCCTGGGGGGTATAGCCAGTCTTAATACCTTTGATCCCCGTCACTTTGCCCAGAAGAGTATTGGAGTTCATATAGCGCTTCCCCTTGTAGAAGAAGTAAGGCTGGCAGAAAAGGTAATTGAATTCTGGGTGGTCTCGTAAAAGGGCTATTCCCAAGATAGCCATGTCACGAGCAGTGCTGAGTTGCCTCCGGTCAGGGAGACCAGATGCGTTATAAAGGGTCGTATTTGCCATCCCTAGGTGCTCTGCTTTGCGGGTCATGGCGCGGGCGAACCTTTCTTCGGTGCCCCCAATCTTCTCTGCCACAGCTACCGCTGCATCGTTGGCCGATTTCAACGCGATCCCCTCCATGGCGGTTTTGAGGGAAATCTTATCACCCGCCCCCACGTAAAGTTTCCGAGGAGGACGGCTGGCGGCAAAACGCGACATGGGAATGGGTGTATCTAAAGAGGCTCCCGTTTTTTTAATATACTCGAACACCAAGTAAAGGGTCATCATCTTGGTGAGAGAGGCTGGAGGCCGCACCGCATCAGCGTTACGTGAGAAGAGGTCGGCCCCCGTGGTTACGTCCACCAACAAATAAGACGGCATTCTTGCGAACGATGAGAAGGGTGCTACAAGTAGCACAATACAAAGAGTTAGAAATTTAGACAATTTTTATTATTTTCCCATGTTTCTATATTTAGATTAGAAATCATTGCTACAAGATCTTCAACTTTTTTCGCTCAACTAGGTTTAAAAAAATCGTCAGAACGAATCTAATTCTTTTTTTTATTTGAAATAAGATCTTTCCATGCGTTATAATCAGATTAATTAGCAGGGTATGCATGGAAAAGGCAAGAAGAAAGAACAAAAAAAATTCTACAGAGAACGCCCCCTTCCCTCCGCTTTACAAGGTGGTCCTTTTATATGACGGCCTCACTCCCATGGACTTTTTGGTAGAAGTTTTAAAAACGCTTTTCAAAAGGCCTCGGGAAGAAGCTGTTCAAATGGTTTTTGAAGCCCAAGACAAAGGAAGCATCCAGTGCGGCGCCTACTCGATGGAGGTTGCAGAAACCAAAGCTGCAGAGGCAATGGAATGGGCGCGTAGCCATAAATATCCCCTGAAATGCAAGCCAGCACTGAACTAGGGAGAAAAACATGATATCCAATCGACTGGAGCAAAGCCTTCAAAGGGCCCTTGCTTTTGCCAAGCAGCAGCGCCACGAGTACGCCACTTTAGAGCATCTCTTGGTATCGTTGACAGAGGACCTTGATGCTTTGGAAGTGTTCAAAAAAGCCTCCGTCGCGGTGGATGCTCTGCGTCAACTGCTTGTAGACTATGTCCTTAAGCAGAATGCGCCCGCCCCTGATATCACCTCAGTGGACACACGAGTGACCCTGGGTTTTCAACGGGTCCTTCAATGTGCTTCCCTTCACTGTCAGGTGGAAAATAACCCCGAGATCAACGCGATTCATATCTTGATTGCCCTCCTCGATGAAAAGCATTCTTATGCGGTCCAAGTCCTGGAAGCCCATAAAATCTCAAAGGCCCTGCTTACACAAGCCTCTCAGGACAACATGAAAAAAGCTTTTGAGGAAAGGAAAAATAGGCAGGCTCCGAGAGATTCCTTCTCACAGCACCCCCATCATGGCTCTTCAGAAAATGATTTCTCCCCTGCCAATGAGCCGGGAGAGGAAAGCTCTAGCATCATCGAAAAATATTGTATCAACCTAAATAAGAAAGCTATTGAAGAAAAGCTAGAGCCCATGATAGGCCGTTCTGAAG
>CAYXFG010000082.1:404-2955 GCA_964464225.1 uncultured Holosporaceae bacterium | reverse complement strand
AAGAAATCAACCGCATAAATCAAATCCTGAGCCGCCGCTCCAAGAAAAATCCATTGCTGCTGGTAGATTCGGGCGTGGGCAAGACAGCCCTCATTGAGGGGCTAGCCTATCGTATCACCCAGGGACAGGTGCCCCTGGCTTTGCAAGCCTCCAAAATTTACGCCCTGGATATGGGGGCCCTGGTGGCGGGCACACGCTTTAGAGGAGATTTCGAAGAGCGGTTCAAAGGGATCGTAAAAGCTTTGGAACAGGACAAGGGCAGGCCTATCTTATTTATAGATGAAGCCCATACAATTGTGGGCACTGGCTCTGTGCAGGGAGGGTCCATGGATACTTCCAACCTTTTGAAGCCAGCCCTCCTGCACAGCAGGATCCGATGCATAGCTGCCACCACTTTCAAAGAATATAAAACACACCTGGAAAAAGACTCGGGACTTCTGCGTCGTTTCCAAAGAGTCGAGATTAAGGAACCCACCGGTGAAGAAAGCCTTCATATCTTGGGGGGTGTGAAGACAGCCTTAGAGGCTTATCATAACGTCTGTTATAAAGAAGGGACCCTGAGGGCGGCCATAGAATTGTCCGTACGTCATCTCATGGACCGCCGTTTGCCAGATAAGGCCATAGATGTGTTAGACGAAGCAGGAGCGAAAAAACATCTCGAGACCTTGGGAGATAAAACCGCTTCCATCACTGTAAAGGATATCGAAGACACCATAGCCAAGATGGCTTCGATCCCCACCAAGCAAGTCTCTCGGGATGACAAGAGGGTTTTAAAAGATCTGGAGAAATCTTTGAAGTCCGTCGTTTTCGGCCAAGATAAGGCAGTAAAGGCTTTGGTGCACTCTATAAAGCTGTCTAGATCAGGACTTAGATCGCCCGAGAAACCTATCGGCTGTTATCTGTTTTCTGGCCCCACGGGGGTGGGAAAAACTGAGATCGCTCGGCAGCTCAGCTCTATCCTCAGTATGCCTCTCATCCGTTTCGACATGTCAGAATACATGGAAAAACACAGCGTCTCAAAGCTCATAGGCGCCCCCCCAGGGTACGTGGGGTTCGAGCAAGGAGGCGCGCTCACTGATGCCGTAAGCAAAACCCCGCACGCTGTCATCCTCTTGGACGAAATTGAAAAAGCCCATCGGGATATCTACAACGTCCTACTTCAGCTGATGGACTATGGCATCGTCACCGACCATCATGGCACCTCGGTAAGCTTTAGGAACATTATCCTCATTATGACCACGAATGCCGGGGCAGCTGAGATGGCTAAACACGGTCTAGGGTTCGGCCAAGAGCAGAGAGCGGGAGAAGACACCGAGGCCATCAATCGGACTTTCTCTCCCGAATTTAGAAATCGTCTGGATGCCATCATTCCCTTTGGGCCCCTGGCCAAGTCCACCATGTCACAAATTGTAGAGAAATTCTTAATGGAATTGGATAAGCAGTTGGCGGACCGGCATATCAGCTTGCAAATCTCATTGGCTGCCAAAGAATGGTTGATCAGCCATGGCTTCGACGCCTTGTACGGGGCGCGCCCTCTCGTTCGCACCATTGATGAGTACGTAAAGAAACCTTTAGCGGATGAGATATTATTTGGGAAGCTTCAAAAGGGTGGCATGGCTCTGCTTGAGGTCAAGAAAGACCAGCTGGTTCTCAAGTACCTTAAGGGTCTGAAAGAAGAAAACCAAGACGAGCCCATAGAGCTTTTGGAGATCAGCCAGTCCCAGGTTGCCTACAAACCCTAGCCGGCGCTTGGCACCTCTTGCAGGTTTGCAAACAAAATCTTTTCAAGTAAACTAGGCCCATGCCCATCTCTTCTTCTACAAAAAACGGCCCCCAGAATAGGCTCATGGTCGCTTGCCTGCTGGGTGCGCACGGGATTAAAGGGGAAATTAAAGTCAAATCTTTCTTTGAAAGGCCCCAGGACATACTGCGGGAGCACGCCTTCTTTGATCATGAGGGCAGATCCTTTCCTAGAATTCTTTCCCTGCGGCCTCAGGGGCTTTGTTTTATTGCTAAGTTCGAAGGCATCTCGGACCGTGATCAGGCTGAAATGCTGAAGGGGCAGGAAATGTTTGTAGACCGAGACGCCCTTGTCCCTCTGGCTGTTAACGAATACTATGCAGCAGATCTCGTGGGCATGGAAGCTGTCACCCAAGAGGGTGAGCTTATTGGGAAGGTGGTAGCTGTTGAGAATTATGGGGCTGGGCCACTTCTTGTCATTCATAGTCAGAAAGCCTCGCAATCTTTCATGATCCCTTTCCGCAACGCGTCTGTCCCCTCTCTGGATGCAGCCCAGAAAATCGTCCACATTGACGCAAATTTTTTATTGTAGACTAAGACAATATGGCCTTTCCAGAGAGCTCCCCCCCTTTTCGTATCCAAGTCTTCACCCTATTTCCCGAGATGTTTCCGGGCCCTCTTGGACACTCCATCGCCGGCAAATGCTTGGGCACCGCCTGGTCTCTGGAGACCATCAATATTCGAGATTTTTCCCATACCAAGCATAAAACCGTAGATGACGCCCCTTTCGGAGGCGGCCCAGGCATGGTCC
>CAYXFG010000082.1:0-394 GCA_964464225.1 uncultured Holosporaceae bacterium | reverse complement strand
GCTCTGGATTCTGCTAAAAGGATAGAGAAGGCGCCTCTAATTTACTTATCCCCCAGGGGTTGTCCTTTAACACAAGCTATGGTAAAAGATCTGACGACCTATCCTGGCATAAGCTTGATTTGCGGACGGTACGAGGGAATTGATCAAAGATTGTTTTCCGCCTATCCCATTCAAGAAATTAGTATTGGCGATTATATACTAGCCGGGGGCGAGTTAGCTGCCTTGGTTGTGATGGATGCTTGTGTCCGTCTCTTGCCCGGTGTGATGGGGGATAAAAATTCCCTGGAAGACGAAAGCTTTGAACAGGGGTTATTGGAGTACCCGCACTATACGCGCCCTCAAGTGTGGAGAGGGCTAGAAACTCCTCCGATTTTACTATCGGGCCACCACGCCC
>CAYXFG010000081.1:0-4905 GCA_964464225.1 uncultured Holosporaceae bacterium | reverse complement strand
TTTGGGCTGGGGACTGGTGGCAGACATCCACCCCACCACCTACGAACTTAGGCTTGGGATCCTACAATCCAAAGCAGAAAGTATGCCAGTTCCTGTCCCTCGAGAGGTCATCGAGCTTTTGGCCCACAAAGTCACCACTAACATACGGGAACTAGAAGGCGCCTTGAATCGCATTATGGCGCACGCGACCTTGGTCGGAGGCGAGATCTCCATAGAAATGAGCCAACAGGTGCTGAAAGATCTCTTCAAGTCCAACGAGAAATACATCACCCTGGATGACATCCAAAAGCACGTGTCGGAGCACTTCAATATCCGCATTCGAGACATGCATTCGGAAAAGAGATCGCGCAGCATAGCGCGCCCCCGTCAAGTAGCCATGTATCTTTGCAAAATGTTAACGACGAAATCTTTGCCCGAGATAGGGCGAAAGTTCGGAGGTCGTGATCACACCACCGTGATCCACGCCGTTAAAACCATTGATAATCTCATGGAAAAAGATCCCTCGCTTCGAGACGATGTGGATTTATTGAAACGTATGCTGGAAAGCTAGACCTCTTCCAGACGAGCGCCGTCAAAACGTCCCTCTCCCATGGACTCACATCATCCAGTTCTATAGAGAATACGGCTTAGCCAGCGCCTGTTCCCCGCCGTTCCGGACCTCCCATGCCCTGTCACTGTTTTACGAAACTTGATTCTGAAAAATTTTCTAGTAACATGGATAGTATGAGCTTGTTCACACATCCTGATTCATCCTTATGAAGATAAAACACACCTCCTTCTTGGCAAGCCTCTTCGGCCCCCAGAGCATTAGCAACTATCCGCTAATGGCGTTATGGTTTTTTCTGCAACTTCTGATTACCCTACAGTGGTGGATCTTCACTAACTTTTATGGATACGCCACTTTCAAAACCGGCGTTTTAGATAATAACTGGCAGTCTGTTTACTTTTCCATAGGCATGCTGGGCCAGCTCATAGGGCCCTTAGTGTGCGTGGAGATTGTGAAAAGATCCTCCTATATTCGAGCCTCCTTCTTTTTTATTCTGGTCACCCTCGTGGGATTCTTGTGGCAAGCGGCCCTCCCCTCCAATCGGCTCCTTCTTGTAGGCACATTTTTCTATAGTCTGGGATTTGGCGGCTTTGCAGTATTTTTGTTTGAAATCTTTGGTAAAAGCATCCAGGGGCCCCACACCACCCTGCTGTGGACCCTGCAATCCAGCTTCTCCCTCTTGGCCACCGTCATGGGAGACTATGTCTCTGGAGCCTTCCCTAAAGAGTGGATACTTTACACTTCAACTTTTGTGCTGACGGGGGCTGCCTTTCTTTCCACCTACCTTTTAAAGAGACCTGTCAACGCGTCGCTCAGCAACGTGCCTGCCCCCAGCGCCGGGAAAATGTCCCCCACCTCTGGGGGGGTATTAAGAATTGTAAGACGTCAAACAGACTTTTATGCAGACCAGATTAAAGACAGTTTTATTGAATTCCCTGTGTGTGCGCTGGGGACTGTCTTGCAAGCGTTTGCGCCTAACTCTCAGTACCTTATGGAACGCTGTGTCAAGCTAGGCTTCGGTCTTACCAAAATGTCCGATATCGCTTCCTTTGCCAACCTTTTGTGCGTCTTCGTCTTTCCCATCATGGGGTACTTCTCAGTTTTCATTCCCAGGAAAACCGTTTTCTACCTTTCAGGGATCGCCATAGGAATTTTCAGCCTTCAGATGATGGAGGTGGAATCCTTATCCATGCTAAGATTCGCTTACTGTGGATATAGTATCAGCAGTCAGTTTTTCTATGCCTACATCATAGCCACCGGCATGTTATTATCCAGGGCGCCCGGTAGTAAGATCTCCTTTAGAAATACAGTCCTCATTTTTGCATTGATCAACATCCTCTCAAGAGAACTGGGTGCGGTTATTTCACAGCCCATCTACGACAACTATGGGCCTCGAGCCACGGGGTGTGTGTGGACCCTGGCGGCGGTACTCTATCTTGCGTACATGGTCTATGTGTTGGAGATAAAGAAACGCAAGCGCGCACCCATTTCCAAGAAGCTGCCCCCACAGTGAGGCCTCGGGCCGGAGGGCAGTCGCCCCCTACTCCCGCGGCCCCTCCCTCATAAATCTTGCTGCAACCTTCAAAGGATGTGATACAAAAGCAGGCATGATCAGCACTCTCGCCCCCCCTTCCAAAGGCCTCAAGGACCAGACCCTTTATCTGATAGACGGCTCAGGCTTTATATTTCGAGCGTTTTACGCCTTGCCTAACCTGACCCGTGGCGATGGCACGCCCGTGGGCGCCGTTTTAGGATTCGTCAATATGCTGGTGAAGATTCTGGAGGACAAGCAAGCGGCTTATATGGCCGTGATCTTTGACGCAGGGCGCCTTACTTTCCGAAACGACATCTACCCCCTTTACAAAGCCCATCGCGGAGAAACCCCAGAGTCTTTGATCCCTCAGTTCCCCCTCATTCGTGAAGCTTGTCAAACTTTTGGTGTGCAAGCCTTGGAAAGAAAGGGGTTTGAAGCCGACGACTTGATTGCTTCCTATAGCCGTTTGGCAGAGCGTTCTGGGATGCACCCCCTTATTGTGTCTTCCGATAAAGATCTTATGCAATTGGTGAACAGGGGGACCCATATGTGGGATCCCCTTAAAAATAAAACCCTGGATGAAGCGGCTGTCATGGAAAAATTCGGTGTTCCTCCCGCCCAGTTGGGAGATGTTTTAGCCCTGGCAGGGGATGCCTCAGATAATATTCCAGGAGTTCCCGGGATCGGCCTGAAGACGGCGGCCGAGCTGATTCAATCCTATGGCTCGCTGGAAAACTTACTGAATTCTGCCTCCTCAGTGAAACAGGAAAAACGGCGACAAAGCCTCCTTGCTTTCGCTGACCAAGCGCGTCTATCAAAGAAACTGGTCACTTTGAAGGATGACCTGCCTTTAGACAGCCCCCTAGACACCCTGCAAGTCCGCAAGCCCAGCTTCGAACAGGTTCTGCCTTTTCTTCAAGAGCAAGGATTTAAGGGCCTTATAAATCGTCTGGCCCCCCGCCCTGAGAGCCGACCCCAGGACCGCGCCTATGAAATGATAGGGTCTCGGCCAGATCTTGAGCTCTGGATCAAAAAGGCAGAAGAAGCCGGGCAGGTGGTTCTGGACACCGAGACCACCTCCCTGGATGCCCTGCGCGCCCAGCTGGTGGGCGTGTCTCTGTCGGTCCGCCCCCGGGAGGCAGCCTACCTTCCTTTCTTAAACAAGCCCAACTCTGGTCTCTTTGAGCCACATCCAGATGCGCCACACACTAGGGTCTCCCCGGAAGAGGCCCTGTCTCTTCTTAAAGCTTTATGCGAGAATCCCCGCATCCTTAAAATTGGACACAACCTCAAGTATGACAAACTGGTGCTCAAAAAATACGGGATCACCGTTGCCCCCTATGAGGACACACTCCTTCAGTCTTACCTTCTGCAGGGGGGCCGACATGGCCTGGACGCCTTGGTTTTGCAGCACTTTGACCATAAAATGATCAGCTTCAAAGAGGTCACAACCCAGGGGAAAACCACCCTAACATTCGATCAGGTCCCTCTTCCCCAGGCCACTATCTACGCGGCCGAAGACGCGGACTATACGGGGCGTCTTTATTCCCTGTTCGGCCCCCTTCTGGAAAAAACCCCCCTCCAAGAGCTTTATCACTCCCTGGACCTGCCCCTGGTGGATGTTCTTGTGAAAATGGAAGAGACGGGGATCCTGGTCTTTCCGAAAATTCTTCAGGAATTTAGAGATGTGCTTCAGAAAAAACTTTCTGTTCTAGAGCATGAAATCCATCAGCTCGCTGGCTGTACTTTCAACATAGGCTCGCCCAAGCAGCTGGGAGAAGTTTTATTTGATAAGCTGGGGCTAGCCACAGGCAAGAAAAACAAATCTGGGTCCTACGGCACCAGCTCTGAGGTCTTGGAGGCTTTAGCCCCCTCTCACCCACTGCCTGAAAAAGTGTTGGCTTGGCGGCAAAATGCCAAGCTGCTCAGCACCTACACCGATAGCCTCATAGACCAGATTAATCCCGCAACCCATCGGGTCCACACCACCTATGCCATGGCTATAACCTCCACAGGTCGCCTGTCTTCCTCCGACCCGAACCTCCAGAATATTCCCGTCCGAACACCGGAAGGGCGTATGATCCGCAAGGCCTTTGTGGCTGCGCCCGGATGCCTGCTTTTATCATTTGACTACTCTCAAATAGAACTGCGACTGCTGGCCCATCTGGCTCAGGTTCCTGCTCTGTGCGAAGCCTTTATCCAAGGCCAAGACATTCATGCTCTTACCGCAAGCCAGGTGTTCAGCGTACCTCTGGCCCAAGTAAGTGCCGATCTACGAAACCAAGCCAAAGCTATAAACTTTGGCATCATCTACGGAATTAGTGCCTTTGGCCTGGCCAAGCAGTTAAAGCTAGGGAACAAAGAAGCCTCTCAGATTATTGAAGCCTACTTCCACCAATACCCGGGAATCAGAGAATTTATCGCAAAAACCATAGAGTTTGCGCGCCTTCATGGTTACGTGGAAACCCTGTGGGGGCGACGCCTTTACATACCCGAAATCAATTCTAAAAATGGCGCCCACAGAGCCTTTGCTGAAAGGCAAGCGGTGAACGCCCCTCTCCAGGGCTCCAACGCTGATATCATAAAAAAAGCCATGATCCTGTGCCACCACATGTTGCAGGACCTCCAAGCCCGTACGAAGCTTTTATTACAAGTCCATGACGAACTTATTTTTGAATGCCCCCTGGACGAAGTCGACCTTATAAAGGACAAAGTAAGAAAAATAATGGAATCTGTGTGCCAGCTGAAAGTCCCTCTGATCGTCAGTGTAGGTCAGGGACAAAGTTGGGATGAATGCCATTGAAGAAAAAGGAGAGAGCCATGA
>CAYXFG010000080.1:0-4959 GCA_964464225.1 uncultured Holosporaceae bacterium | reverse complement strand
GCTCGACTACTGAACGCTAATTTGAAAGTTGATATAGTGGATCGTTCAAACAACCTTGATCCTGAGATCAAAGCACTTGCTGGCGCAGAAAAAAACTACGAAATGGACATCCTAGCTGCTCAATGCTGGCTAAAGGGCACAGCCCCCGTCGTCAGAGGGCAAACCGAGTTCTATGAGAGAGAGATAAGAAAGTTGGAGGACCGGCAAGCCCTCCTGAAGGAAAGTGTTGAGCATGTTGAGTCTTTTAAGAAGCAGGACCCATCACTTTGCCCTGATTTGGAAGCATTGTTGACCAAGAAAAAGGCAGAGATGTTAGAAGTCGACACGAAAATTAATGAGTATGAAGGGAAAATCCTTGAACTTATCCCTAGCACTCAGCAGATAATAGAGGCACTGGGCCCAACTCTGTCAACAGAGTTCTTGACGAAACTCGAAATAGCCAAGGCGTGTTCCTCAGACACCCAAGAAGAAGCACCGAAAACCTTTAAAGCTTTGACAGAGGAAAAACACGCACCTCTACGCTGGATAGAAGAAGAATACAAAAAGGTTGAGGGTGTAGAACGCTGGAAAGACCTATACAAGAAGAACCTTGAAAATCTGGACGTGTGGGCAGAAAAACTGGAGAAGAAAAAAGAAGAAAAACGCCATGCCATAGAAGGGCTGGGATTTATGAAAGCTTTGGGGCATTCCATCATCGAGCTTGAATATTTCAGGGACCTATACGAATTTAAGGCAAAGATAGTGAACGAAAAGTCAGGGTCTGAGAAATTGATGGACTTGCTTTATGAAGCTGTGAGCAAGAATTATGCGTCTATTCTAGACAAGATGGAGAAAGGAGTGACACAAAGCTTTTTAGAAAAACATGGCCTTGATCAAAATGGGTATGAGCATGCTCTGCTAGGAATTATAAGAAGCGTCAAGTTGGGTGATGACCAGAATAATGACCAGAATGGTGGCCAGGGTGGTAATCAGAATGGTGGCCAGAATAACAACCAGAATAATGACCAGAATGGTGGTGATGACTACTAGAAATAAGCTGGGGGCTTTGAGCTCTCAAAGCTAATCGCTTTTATTAAAGACAGGGGCCGGGGGAAATTTCCTCCGGCTCTTTTTTTGTGGCCGAAAGTCAGAGAAACTGCAGGAGGCGCTGTGTGGAATGCTGCTTTGGGTTGCCAGGTATTTCCCCTTTCTCGTGGGCTTAAGAACGCAGAGGGAGCCGGGCTCTCCAACCTACGGATATAAGCGGGGGTCCCCTTGGCTTGCAGAAGGGGCCCCAGGGGTCCTGTGGGCACAGGGCAGGTATTTCCTCGGTCCCTTGGGCCTAAGCATGCTGAGGATCGTGCGACCCCTCCACACAACGTATGGGGGGCTAAGGCAGAGCCTCTTGGCTTACAGAACGTGCCCCTAGGTCCTCTCAGGAGCGAGGGCAGCTTGGTGCCGGCTATCGCTGGGGCCAGCAAAGCTTTTTCCACTTTTTAGTGGCAAAAAAAACCAAGATGTGGTACCACCCAATATACATTTCTAATGCTAACTCAAAATGAACAAAGGATAGGATAATGACCCAGACTGTTGCTGACAGAGTAAGAAAAGTTGTTGCCGAAAAATTCAGGCTTGATGCCTCCAAAGATGCTGCGAAACTCGTGGATTCTGCCAGCTTTACAGATGACCTTAAGGCGGATAGTCTTGATATTGCTGAGATCGTCATGCTCTTTGAGGAAGAATTTGCCTGTGAAATCCAGAATCAGGACGCTGAGAAAATAAAAACCATCAAGGATGCTATAGATTTTATCGAGCAGCATGCTAAAAAGTAAGATTCCCTTGCGGGCTCGTTTTTCTTGCGGGGCAGGGGTCTTCCTCCCATGAGACGCGTGGTGGTGACGGGGGTTGGCCTGGTGACCCCTCTGGGTGCTACGGCTCCTCAGACTTGGAAGAGGCTTATCGCCTCTGAGTCAGGTATCTCTTCTATTCGACAGTGCGATGTCTCGGATATCGCCTGCAAGATAGCGGGCGAGGTCTCCCTGCGCTCTGAACCCTTTAATGACCCTGCAGGTCTTGATGTGGACGCCTTCGTGCCCGCGAAAGACCAGTCCAAGCATGGCAAGTATAGCATTTTCGGCTTGATCGCCGCGGAAGAAGCCCTGAAAGATTCGGGCTGGAGCCCTTCCACCGATCTGGAGAGGGAGAGGACCGGGGTTCTTATCGGGAGCGGCATTGGAGGCCTTGAAGGTATCTATCAGACCTCTAAAATTATGATAGAGAAGGGCCCTCGCCGTATCAGCCCCTTTTTCATCCCTTCTTGCCTTATTAATTTAGTCTCTGGAAACGTGGCCATACGTTTTGGACTAAAAGGGCCCAACCACTCGGTGGTGACCGCTTGCTCGACGGGGGCTCACGCCATAGGAGACGCAGCGCGCCTTATTCAATGGGGTGATGCAGACGTTATGGTTTCGGGGGGCGCCGAGGCCACCGTTTGCCGGATTGGCTTGGGTGGGTTTGTGGCAGCGCGCGCCTTGTCCACCCGTTATAACGACACCCCGCAGGAGGCTTCTCGGCCTTGGGACCGGGGCCGGGATGGTTTCGTCATGGGGGAAGGGGCCGGGATTGTTATCCTGGAAGAGCTGGAGCATGCTAAAAAAAGAGGGGCCTTTATCTATGGAGAGGTGGTGGGTTATGGACTTTCTGGTGATGCTTACCACATGACAGCCCCTGCGGAAGAGGGTGATGGCGCTTACAGATCCATGAAAATGGCTTTGGATCGCGCCCAGATCTCGCCCCAGCAGATTGGTTATATTAATGCTCATGGTACGTCCACGCTACCGGGTGATATGGCAGAAATGAAAGCCATACGGCGACTCTTTGAATCGTCGCTTTCGACGCTTTCCATGTCCTCCACAAAATCTTCGGTGGGACATTTACTGGGAGCGGCGGGCAGTGTGGAATCTATTTTTTCCTTGCTGGCTCTTCGTGACCACATCTTGCCCCCCACCTTGAATCTGAATGACCCAGAAGAAGAATGCCAGGGGCTGGACCTTGTGCCTTTAAAGGCCAAAGAAAAAAAGGTAGACTATGTTCTATCAAATTCATTTGGTTTCGGGGGCACAAATGCGTCGCTGGTCTTCAAGCGATTTTCCTAGACTTTACTCTCTTTGCGCAAAGGCTTTTTTCTGCCTCTTGGGCGGGTTTTTGTACGGTGTCTTTGGGTTGTACGGTCACATGTATGCCCCGGGGCCACGCCATTCGGATTTGGTGGCGCGGGTGCGAAAAAATGCTTCTGTCTCTCACATAGCCGAGTCCCTATCCCGTCAGGGGCTCATTCGCTCTGCGACCCTTTTCAAAGCCTACCTTCTCTTAAAAGGGCACGATCGTCAGATTAAAAAGGGGGATTATGTCTTCGACTCCCAAGCCTCAGCTGCGGTCATCGCGGATACGATCCTAAATGGGTATGGCATTTTTTACCATCTGCGGGTGCTTCCAGGACTGACCAATTATCAGATTCTGAACCTGCTGACCTCCCATAGCTTTTTGCAGGAAGATGCTTTTGAAATGCCTGTGGAGGGCACGTTGTTCCCAGACAGTTATAAGATCGAAGGGGGCACCTTTATTTCCAGCGTTTTGGACCGGCTTCACCACAAAATGCTACAGGAGCTTTATCGCGTGTGGGCGGGACGCTCCCTTAACCTATTTCTGAAAACGCCGGATGAAGTCTTGATTCTGGCCAGCATGATTGAAAAAGAGACATACGTTAAAGCAGAGAGAGCTCTTATCTCGGGCGTCTTTATCAACAGGCTGAAGTTAGGGATGAAACTGCAGTCAGATCCTACAACCATCTATGGTCTCTCCCAAGGGCGCGGCCGGCTGGGGCGGCCCATCTTGCTGCGCGATTTAAAGGACAAAAGCGCCTTTAATACTTACTTCATAAAAGGACTGCCTCCTACCCCCATTTGCAACCCTGGGTACGCTTCGCTGTACGCGGCCGCTCACCCGGTGGATACCGAGCACCTGTTTTTTGTAGCGGACGGACGAGGGGGGCATAGGTTTTCTAAAGCCTATAAAGATCACGTAACTCACATACAAAATTTGCGAACTTTCCTTTCAAAGAAGAAACTTTGAGTAGCCCTCAGAACCTTGGGGAGCAAAGCATGTCAGCCCAAAAACGGGCCTTGCTGGATTTTCTCTAGACAAATGGGAAAAACCTGCCATAAAGTCTAAGCCAGTCATCTTCACATGAGGTACTTTATGATATCAAAGATCCGTACATTGTTTTCCAGCATCGTGGGCACCTCCCTAGAATTCTACGACTTTATGCTGTACGCGGTTTTTTTGGAGGTCATCGGCCGGGAGTACTTCCCTGGCAACAGTCCTCACACCCAACAGGTATTTGCTTACTTGGGGTTCTTCGCCGCTTTCATCATGCGTCCTTTCGGAGCTTCCTTATTTGGCTATATCGGGGATCGGTGGGGGCGCCGTCTGGCCTTGATCTTGTCCATCTCTTTGATGGGGGTCCCCACTCTGGTGGTGGGAATTCTGCCAGGGTACCAGTCCTGGGGTGTGTTCTCATCGATTATTCTGATTTTCTGCCGGCTTTTACAGGGCGTGTGCACCGGGGGCGAATATAACGGCTCGGCTATTTTCGCGTTGGAACACGTGGGGAAACACTATCCAGGATTGGTGGGAGGCCTCATTACAGGAGCAAGCGTGGTGGGAGCGCTCATGGCCACTGCGGTGGGCCTTTTGATTCAGCAGCCAGGGATGCCCTCGTGGGGCTGGAGGGCCGCCTTTTGCGCCGGGGGCCTCATAAGTCTGGTGGGGCTTTACATAAGACTTTATACCAAAGAAAGCCCGGCTTTTGCCAAGCTTAAGCGTCATGATCGGGCGCCTCTTTTGTCCGCTATTACCCGGGACCGTTTTTCCTCTTTGACCACCATCTCCATTGGTGTTCTGAATGGTACGCTGTCCTAT
>CAYXFG010000079.1:0-4969 GCA_964464225.1 uncultured Holosporaceae bacterium | reverse complement strand
CATAGCTACCGATGCCAACTGATGCGGACCTTTAAAGCCCAGAACTTATTGGAAGTCCAAGCAGCAGCCTCTAAGGTCACCAACCTTGATTTCCTTCTGGACGATACCACGCCTCTCATACAGGCCTGCTTAGGGGGAGATCTCTCCATCGTCCAATTCCTCCTGGATCAAGGCGCGTCCACCGGTTTCGCGGTTAAAGGATCAGCCAAAAAACCTGCCACACCTCTTGAGGCCGCCTGCTATCATGGGCACGCCTCTATTGTCATTCTTCTTTTGGAAAAGAAAGCGGATCCTAACCTTAGAACGGCCACCGTGACCGACACCCCCCTTATCAGGGCGTGCCGGGGGGGGTACCGAAGTATCGCACAGCAGCTTTTAGAGAAGGGCGCCCAAGTTAACGCGCCGGGCATGGATCTCAAAACCCCTTTGTATGCCGCTTGCGAGAGTGCCAGTCATCTGGACATTGTGGACCTGTTATTGAATCAACGCGGCATTGCCGTGGACCCCCCAGGTGTGTGTCAACTTCACGAGCAAGGTCCAGGGGATGAACACGGATTCCGCCCGCTTGATCTGACGTGCTTTCACGCGGGGACCCCCATGGCCGCCGTCATTCTTGAGAGGCTTCTGAAAAGTGGCGCTAACCCCGAGGGCCTGGCTCAAGATAGCCCCCGCAAGACACCCCTTATGGGGATGTTGCAGCGCCTGTCCCAGCTTCAGCAACATTCCCAGGCCACCGCTGAACGTCGTCGTCACCTAAGCCGATCCCTTCAACACCTTATAGATTACGGCGCCTCCTTGAAAATACCGGCTAGCCAGGAAACGCTTCTAAGCCCTGAGTCCAAGAAAGACTTCCACACATTTTGTGAGGGGAAAACTGACCCCCTGAGCAAACTGGATTTCCAGATCCTGGTTTAAGGTCAGAAAGCGTGGGGAGGAGAGAGCGTCCAAACCAGAGCAAGGCCTTTTCTTAGGGGCCGTGAGGCTGCCTCAAAGCCCTTACGAAAACCTTGAGATAGCTTATAAAAGACACCCCTAACAAGACTGCGCAAACCTGAGTGGCGACGGCGGTGGAACTGAGCGCCAGGGGAGAGCCCTGGGCTGCTCTTAAGATAAGGAGACATAACACGAAAAGAGCCGCCGTATACAATTTGCCCCATATCGTAGGTACCGCCCTCACAGGGCGCTGGAGACCGCGCAAGACGGCCAATCCCAGAAGGATTCCCACATCTCTGGCAAGAACAAGGCCGCAAAACCACAAAGGCACTTTATTTAAAAAAGCCATGGTCAGGAACACAGTCCCAAAGAAGATTTTGTCTGCGAGCGGATCTAACGAGGCTCCCAACGGGGTCTGTTGCCGCAGAAAGCGCGCGAATAAACCATCCAAGCCATCTGTCAGAAGTGCCATCCAGACCAGGATTTCGCAGAAAAGAAATTCAGATCGGATCAGCCCCCATGCGGCCAGCGGGGCACACACCAGGCGCACCAAAGACAGGGCATTGGGCACATTCCACAGAGGTGCAAGAGAGTTCATGAAAGAATTATGTCACTGCGCTTCGGGCTCGTCAAACGAAGGCGGTTTGAGGGGTTGAAAAGCCGCCTCACCCTCTCACTTACCCGAAGAGGCCTTCCTCAGCAAGCGAAGCACTTTCCCCAAAGTAGGGCGTAGTTCTTTGCGAGGCAAAACGGCGTCTATCATCCCGTGGCTCTTAAGGTACTCGGCGGTTTGAAAGCCGGGCGGCAGTTTTTCACGTATGGTCTCTTGAATGACCCGGGCCCCTGTAAAACCAATGGTGGCACCGGGTTCGGCAAACGTGATATCTCCCAACATAGCGAAAGAAGCAGAAACACCGCCTGTGGTGGGGTTTGTTAAAAGCACAATATAAGGCAAGCCTGCCTCCCTTAACATCTGGACTGCAATGGTGGTGCGCGGCATCTGCATAAGCGAGAGCACCCCTTCTTGCATGCGTGCCCCTCCAGAGGCCGGGATGATTAAAAGGGGATAATTAAGCTTTACAGCCAGCTCGGCCGCCGTCAGGATTCCCTCTCCTACGGCCATGCCCATGGACCCCCCCATGAAGGAAAAGTCAAACACTGCAGCCACCAGCGGGCTTTCTTCCACCTTGCCGTGGGCCACCATTAAGGCGTCTTCGCGTCCAGATTTAGCGCGGTATTCTTTAAGCCTTTCCGAGTATTTTTTCGTATCTTTGAATTTCAGGGGATCCTGGGGAACGGCAGGAAGCGTCACCACCGTCATTTCACCGGGATCAAAAAGAAGTTCGAGACGCTTGGCTACATCCAATCTGAGGTGATAGTTGCAAGACGGGCACACGTATAAATTGTCCGCTAAATCTCTGTGGAAAAGCATTTGCTCACAGGAGGGGCATTTCTGCCAGAGATTCTCGGGGGTCTCGGTCTTTTTTTCGGCCGATGCCCGTTGAAGCTTGGGCCGCACATAATCCGTAATCCAATTCATAAGAGCTTTCCTTAACGGTCAATAAAAGGAGCTATGGGGCGGCAGTCTGAGCCACTCCCCATCTCCGAAAATAGCCAAGTTCCCCGCCCTTGTAAACACGTAAGGTGGCCGCTGGCCCACGGACCGCCCTGGAGAAGCTTTGAAGCCAAGGACCTCCTCGACCCTTGAGGTTACAGGAGAAAAATCTCTTAGGCCCTAGAGCAGGCCGGGGAAATCTTAACAGTCCACCAGAAAATTCACCCCTTAAAGTGCTGACATAAAGCCAAGAAAGCTTTGTACTGCTGGGGAAAATCCTGGCTGGCCCGGGATATCCACCCGCTTGGGTCTTGAGTTTCCTCTCTGGAAAACCACTCACAGGGCGTTAGAGGCGGTAAGAAAATGGGTTGGAGTTCGGATTCCAACCCCTCATGATGCCAAATTATGGGAAAGCTACTTCGGGACCAATCTATTCGGTATTCTGAGATGACGGCCCCCGGCTCAATCTTTTGGTCCAGTAGGGCTTGGGCCAAAACAAAGTCGCGAACGGTCAAGGTGTAGTCCCCTATACTAATGTCCTGGTTTTTTTCACCCCTAAACCTCTTCAGAGGCGTGTTGGGGAGCCAGCCTCGCTTGGTCAATACTTTCAAAAGGTTTATCTGCGGTTCCAGGTCCAAATCCTTAAAAGCTGCGGCCACGGATCAAAGATTTTTGAAGGAGTAATCGCTAAAGGTTATGATCATCCTCAAAATCGTCATCCTCCTCCTCAGTATCTCCCTGATAAGCTGCATCTTCCGGCGGCCCCATGATGGTGAGCCGGGGAAATTTACTGCGGAGACTCCGAATGGCCTGCGTCGTAACCTCATCTACAGCCTCATCAGACTCCAAGCCCAAGAGTTTTAGTTGTTTCATATGTGGCAAGATTTTCTCCAATACAGCGATTTCACCAGGCCCCACCATTCCTTCACCGCTCAACTGCAGGTCCTCTAACCTTCTCATCTTCACAAGTCCAGACGCTAAAAGTTTCATTCCTTCACGCCCCATATTAGGGTTTTCCCCCAGGCCCAGACGCCACACACCCTGGAGCTGAGCCAAGGCTGGTGCTAGAATTCTTACCTCTGGAAGCCCTAAGCCGATGCCCACCAATCTCAGCTCCTGAAGCTTTTTCATTCTGGGCAGACCTTGGGCTAAGGCTTGGACGCCTGCCAGGCTGATTTGTCCGGTGCGACTTAAATTCAAAAATACAAGCTCTGGCAGTTGGGCAACGGCTGGCATTAAGATTTCCAGGCCCCCACTGAGGTCAATCTCCATTAAATTTAGGTCCACAAGTTTCTGCATCCGAGGAAGGGCCTGCGCCAGTGATACCGCCCCTATAGAGTCAATACCAACATCCTTTAGATCCAACGTCTTAAGCTCTGGCAGCTGAGCCAAGGCGGGGGCTAACGCTTTGACCCCAGGGTTCCCAATCTCGTTACCATCAATGTATAATTCTTGAAGAGAGTGCATCATGGGGAGCACAAGCGCCAAACTTTCGCTTCCAGAAGCCCGGATCTGATTGCCCGTCAAATCCAAGATCTGCAGACTTGTCATTTTTTCAAAGGCAGATGCTAGAGATTCTACCCCTTTATCATCAACATGAGCGTAGCTCAAATCCAATATCTCAAGCTTTGGCATCTTTCTGAGAGCCGCCGCTAGGGAATCCATCTCTCCATGCCCCGCCATACCGTCATTCCTGCCCAGCCTCAATACGCGAAGCTCTGGCATTTGGGACAGAGCTCTATTTAGAGATCTCAGCCCTTCAGCCTTAATCTCGTTTCCATATAAATCCAAGGCCCGCAACCCTGTCATTTTAGCAAGAGGGGGCGCCAGGATCTGCATCCCAAGGGCGCTGATCCTACAGTCACGCAAGTCTAGCTCCTGAAGCTTTGGCATACGATGGAGCATAATGCCCAAAAATCCTATATACTCCGGCGCCTTCTCGACATATCTCGCATAGCGGATGTGGGGGAAATGCAGCACCTTCCCCAGCCTGGCCCTGGAGATGATGATATCGAAAGGTAAATCCAAAGAAAGCTTATGTAATTTCTTGCATGTAAGCCGCAGCTCCTTCAGCGCTCTCATGTCCAGAAATCCCATCACTTTCTTAATTATGTCGTCGGGAAGATTGGTTAGTTCTAGAACTTGCATGGTCAGGGGACCAGCCATGCAAGTTCTTTTGGAACGATGCTCTTGCTCCTCACTGGATGCGTATGTTTTAGGAAAAAGAAATAAAATAGAAAATATTAAAAAATAAACATTAACTATGACAAAACCTTAAATCAAATTCCTAATAAGCACATAAATACCTATTATCATATATGTAAATCTTATATCGATTTCAATACAGTCTCGTTCTTTCGCAGATATTGCGTTACATGACAAGACTGAAAAACCTTCTCTTCCTGCAAGAAAAGCGCATGGCTTCAGCCAGCGTATTAAGTCGAGGCTCTGTGCTCTCGCCCATGATCCTTGCGTTTTATG
>CAYXFG010000078.1:0-5025 GCA_964464225.1 uncultured Holosporaceae bacterium | reverse complement strand
GCCCATCGATGATGTTAACGAGCAGACCAGGAAAATTAACATGGGAGCGCGTCGGGCAAAGACAATTCTAGGACAGGGGGTGCGTCGGGTCCGTGCTCTGGGAGCGCCATCCTATACCAAGGACCATGATTGGTCAGCGCCTGCCCCTGCTCCCGCGCCTGCTTTGGCAGCCGCCTCGGACACAGCGGGTAACACCGTAGAGACTCCCGAAGACGACTATGATTTGAAGTAGAGGGGGGGCACTCCCCCTTTCCTTTCAAGAAGAGAATTCTTTTTGGCTAAGGGAAGAAGAAAGACCAAGGCACGCCGCCATTAAACCCTGGACCAGGATGTCCGTTGCCGAGGTGCTGTTTTCTTTTATATCTCCCTCTAGGTGGACGAGCCTCTCAAGGACTGTCCTCAGTGCAGAGATGGGATATTTGGTCAGGTGGGATAGGACCTTCGGTTTATGGGCCCAAAACACGGGCGGCTTATAAAGAGAAAAGGCTTTCTCGGGCACATGCCCTTGTTCAATCAAAGCTTTTAGCTCGAGGAGTCGAACGGTGTAGTTGGCAAGTTGGCGAAGCACCGTGATGGAAGACGTGCTGTGATCACTATGGTATTCCAAAAGCTCGCAAAGGAGAGGACTGTGCTGATCAAAAAATGAAAAGCAAACTTCCGTCAAATCATCACTTAAGGTCAATTCCGTGCAAGCCCTTAAATCTTCTTCCGTAATTTCCTTCTTACTTTCGGTAAAGAGGAGAAGTTTTTCTAAAAGCCCCTCTATCTCTGAGGTCCTTTGTAGCGCGGCACACGCCAGACTGAGGCTTGTGGCTTCATCCAGCACTTTATTATGTCTCCTATAGAAGGACTGAAAATTGCGCCCCATTTCAAGCGCTGAGGGTACATGGCAGGCCACCGACCCTAGATGAGGCGATCCTTCATAGAGTGTGCGCAGCTTTGAGGAAGGTGACAAATAGTCCAGAGATTGAACCACAAAGGAAAGGTGGCCCACCGGAAGGATATTTAAGGCTTCTTTGATAGGGGAGGCAAGTTTGTCGGTGGCATGGCACACACACACAACGGACGGACCCCCAGAGAACAAGTCAGGCTCTGTCAAAAGCTCTGTAAGACCAGCGCCAGTTTTTAAGATGTCGTCTTCATAAACGTGTCGGAGATTCGTTCTTTCTCCCAGGGCGCCCATTCCCTCTTTGATGAAATACTCAGCTGCTCCGTAGAACAATAACGAGGTTACCCCGGAGAAGTTTTTTGACTTTAAAGCGGTCACCTGGGCTGGGGTGAGCTTCATCCCAAGCCCCCCTAGTACGATTTGGAGGTCGCGAAAAAGGCTGCAATCCTAAGGCGGATCATTTCGGCTGTTTCAGAGATCAGACGGCTCCGCGCCCCCTCCTCCGAAACAAGAGCTCCATAGGGCGAGTCCATGAGCGTGCTGTAGTCTGCCGAGCACGAATGGTGACCTTTCAGGATTACATCCCCCGTTTTCTTACAACGCAAGTTAAAATGTGTCTGCAGGACAATTTCAGATCGGCTGGTGGTTGCATCCTTTAGGATTGCCAGATCTCTTGAAGAAAAAGCCAGCTTAACTTCTAGTTCGTAGGCAGGCCGCTCTGCCACCCCGTAAGGTGTTAATAGGCTCAATAGAAGATTACGCAGCTTTTGACCCTCGCGTTCGGGAATCTGAAGCACCTTTATGAGAGCCATTTCTGGAACGACATCTTGGGACTTTTCTGCGTAGAGGGCCTTGAAGCCGCAAGAAGAAATCAAAGCAAAAATCCAAATGAAACATAAATTTCTAAGCAGCAACAAGGTTGATAACCCTCCCCGGCACATACACGAATTTAACTACTTTCTTGCCTTCTAACGCCGCCTGCACCATGGGCAGACCGAGGGCTATCCTTTTTATCTCTTCTTCCCGAGTTGACGGGTCAAATAGCAGCGTCCCTCTTAACTTGCCATTAACCTGAACCGCCACAGTGAGCTGGGTTGCTTGAACCAAAGTAGGATCAGTCATAGGCCACGGCTCATTGCTTATAAGAGTCTGCCTTCGCATCAGCACGCTCCAAATCTCTTCAGCCAAATGGGGAACAAAGGGCGACAGAAGCTGAGTCAGGACGCGGGCGCCTTCTAAAGCTGCTTCATGCTGGGAAGGGCAGGTAAGATCCAACCCCTCCAGTTCATTGGAAAGCTCTCTGATGTAAGCGATGGACCTGTTGTATTGAAAAGCCTCCAGGGTCTCTGAAACAAGTTTTATGGTCTGATGAATTTTTTGTTTCACACTGGATGCTTTAGGAGCCGGTGCCTCAGAAGCGGAAGCTGGGGGAGAGGCTTCTACGATGCGAGAAACAAGCTTCCATACCTTGTTAATATAGCGCCAAGCTCCGTTCAGGCCCTCTCCCGACCATTCAAAGTCTTTTTCAGGGGGAGAGTCTGACAAAATAAAAAGCCTGGTTGCGTCCGCCCCATAGGTGGCAATAATGTCCGTGGGGTCCACAAGATTTAGCTTGGATTTGCTCATTTTCTCGGAGGGGCCCTGGATCACTTTTTTCCCCGATCTTGTGGACAGATTTTTCCCTTCCTTCACCACCTCATGGGGATAGACCCAATTCCCTTCCTCATCGCGATACGTGGCATGACAAACCATACCCTGGGTCATCAACCCTTCAAAGGGCTCATCCCTATCAACATACCCACATTTCTTTAGAGCTCTCATGAAGAACCGTGCGTACAAGAGGTGCAGAATCGCATGCTCCACCCCACCGATGTACTGGCCCACGGGCATCCAGGATTTCAAGACTTGGCTGTCGAAGGGCTTATCAGCAGGGGCGCTACAATTTCTGAGAAAATACCAGGAGGATTCGAAAAACGTATCCAGCGTGTCTGTTTCACGGAGAGCCGCTCTTCCACACTGTGGACAAGTCGTATGTTTCCACGTGGGGTGATGGTCCAAAGGATTTCCAGCAATATCAAAATGGATATCTTCTGGCAACAAGACCGGCAGTTGGGACATGGGCACGGGCACCGTCCCGCAATGATCGCAGTAAACTATAGGAATAGGGCAACCCCAATAACGTTGTCTGGAAATGCCCCAGTCCCGAAGCTTGAAAAGGGTCTGCCCGGCCCCTAACTTCCTCTTCTCCAGGTCGGCAACCACAGTCTCCTTGGCTTCATCCCTTTGCAGCCCATCCAAAGACCCTGAATTTATCAAGAGACCAGGGCCTGTATAAGCCTGTTGAGATAGATCTACTTCTTCACCTTGCACGGTAGTAAGAATGCCGCGAAGAGGAAGTTCATATTTTTGAGCAAACTCATAATCTCTTTGGTCGTGGGCGGGACATCCAAAAACAGCGCCTGTGCCGAAGTCCATAAGGACATAGTTTGTAATAAACAACGGTAGAGGACGCTCGGGCTCTAGAGGCGAGAAAACGACTATCCTTGTATCAATTCCTTTTTTCTCCACAGTATCCAAAACCTTTTTGCTGGTACTTAGAGAGTGAAATTCGTCAATAAACGACTGGACGGAAGGGGACTTCCCTCCAAGGGAGAGCGCCAAAGGATGATCGGGAGAAATAGCGCAAAATGTGGCTCCATACAGAGCTTCAGGGGTCGTTGTATAAACGGGAAGGATGTCGCCATCTTTGCTACCCACACGGAAATTCACCACTGCGCCCTCTGAACGCCCGATCCAATTTTCCTGCATGGTCTTTACTTTTTCGGGCCACCTTTTTAGGTCTTCCAAGGATTTCAGAAGGTCTTCTGCATACTCTGAAATCTTCAAGAACCATTGGGAAAGACGTTTCTTTTCCACCTGAGCGTTGGAACGCCAACCTCGCCCGTCGATCACCTGTTCGTTGGCAAGCACCGTCTTCTCGACGGGATCCCAGTTCACCCAAGATTCTTTTCTGTAGATCAAGCCATGGCGCAGAAATTCTAGGAATATTTCCTGCTCATGCTTATAATAGGAGGGGTCACACGTAGAGTACTCTCTGTCCCAATCGTAACTGAATCCCAGGGACTTGAGCTGAGCTCTCATGGCTCTTATATTTTCTTCCGTCCATACCCGTGGATGAGTCTTATTCAGAAGCGCTGCGTTCTCAGCCGGCAGCCCAAAAGAGTCCCATGCGATGGGGTGCAGTACATTGTGCCCCATGGCTCTCTTATAGCGAGCCAGCACATCCCCCAAGGTGTAGTTGCGCACGTGCCCCATATGCAAGCGCCCCGAAGGGTAAGGCAACATTTCCAAAACATAGTACTTTTGGGGCTGATTATCGTGGGCTTTAAAGGAGCCCAGCCTCTCCCATTCTTTCTGCCATTTTGCTTCCGAACGTCGGAAATTATAGGACGAGCTCATCTTTTTTTCACTTTGAATCAGCGATTTTCATGTCTCGGGCATGGACCAAGATAGCTTCTTCGAACTGCTGGGATGTCTTAGGATCGCTGGGTACGGCAACCCAAGTCCCCTTAGATTTCTGGGCTTCTCTAAAGATGGAAACCTTCAAAGCATCTGAGCGCAGGGTGCGCCCCAAGATTAATATTTCGATACGGAGCCGTTCAGTGGGGTTCTCAGGGTCGCTATACCACTCGGTCAGGATGGTGCCCCCAAAAGGATCCACCGATCTCTTGGGCACAAAGGAGACGGCTTTGAGGCTAGCCTTCCAAAGATAAGAATTGACGCCAATACCCGCAGTCTCGTTCTTTTTGGACCGGTTGCTGGAGAAAAGGCGCTCTCCAAACAAATACCCTTGGGTCCGGTCCTCCCGCCTCTCTCGGGTAGTTTTATTGGCTCTCTCTTTAAACTTTGCATCCCGATGAGGGGTCTCAGACTTACACCCACTCATGGATACACATAGTGCAAGAAAGAAAGAGAGCTTCCTAAAAGTTAGGTTGATTTTCATAGTATAAGGTTCCCCAAATGGCTAAGGCCTAAGACGTACTTCAGTCCTCGGTGGGCCCATAGTATACAGGACAGATGAGCATTGCAAGACCGAGATGGAAGGGGTCTAGCTCTGGGCTAGATTTTCAGCAGGG